>DRFG01000153.1 GCA_011050655.1 Roseobacter sp. | reverse complement strand
TGCCTAGGCAATATGCTAATAGTTTTGAAACAACGATAAATGCCAGCTTTAAAAAGGCCCACCCTATGAACCGCATTCTAACGAGCACACTCTTCATCGCAGTCTTGGCCATTTCGGCCTGTACCAACCCGAACCGTTTTGGTGCGGACGGTATGAACGGCGCAGGCAATATGGCCAACGCCAACGGCGGAATTATCCCGGGCAGTGCCAACGACCCTGCCTCGACGGCTTATTTTCAGCAGGCCATCGGTGACCGCGTGCTTTTCGAGGTTGACCAGTCCACACTGACAACCGTCGGTCAGGCCACCCTGAACGGGCAGGCTACATGGTTGAGCACCAATACGGATTACCAAGCCGTGATCGAAGGCCACGCGGACGAACAGGGAACGCGCGAATACAACCTTGCCTTGGGTGCACGTCGTGCCAACGCCGCACGCGAATATCTGATTTCGCGGGGGGTCTCGGCCAATCGGCTGCGCGTTGTAAGCTACGGCAAGGAACGTCCGATCGAGATTTGCTCGCAAGAAGCCTGCTATGCCAAAAACCGTCGCGCGGTTACGGTTCTGGCTGGTGGTTTGACAAGCTAAATCAGCTTACGGGAAGTTAGGAATATCACTATGCGGTTTGTTTTGATAGTGGCGCTTGGGCTGGCCTTCGGGCCGGTTGTGGCGCATGCACAGGATGCTCAAACCTTGGCGGATGTGCGCCAAGAATTGACCGTCCTGAACGTTGAGGTGCAAAAGCTGCGCCGCGAGCTTTCAACAACGGGCGGCGCAGGTGCGCCCGTGGCGAGCGGCTCGGTTCTGGATCGCGTCAATGCGATGGAAAGCGAACTGCAACGCTTGACTTCGAAAACCGAGGAGCTTGAGAACAAGGTCAATCGGGTAGTGACCGACGGTACCAACCGGATTGGTGATCTTGAATTCCGGTTGGTTGAACTGGAAGGTGGCGACGTTGGAAGCATTGGGCAGACGCCGACACTGGGCGGAGGAGAGTTGCCACCCACGGCTGCTCCTGCGGCATCTGCACTGACGACATCGCCAGTGCCGTCGTCCAATACCGCGGAACTTGCGATTGGCGAAGCATCGGATTTTGAGCGGGCGAAGGCGGCGCTCGCTGACGGTGACTTTCGCACCGCCGCTGACCAGTTTGCGACCTTTAATCAGACCTATCCGGGTGGCCCACTAGGCCCGGAAGCCGATTTGCGCCATGGTGATGCGCTGCAAGGCTTAGGCGATACCCGCGAGGCAGCACGCGCGTACCTTGCCAGCTTCAGCGCCAATCCGACTGGACCGTTGGCTGCGGAGGCGCTTTTTCAACTAGGCAAGTCCCTAGGTGAGTTGGGCCAGGTTCAAGAAGGCTGCGTCACCTTAGGTGAGGTTGCCATGCGGTTTCCTTCCAGCCCGTACGTGGCGCAGGCTCAGGCACAACGCGCTGTGCTGTCGTGCCAGTAAGCTATGACGACGTCAGCGCTGTCTCAACGCGTCGCTGACAGCTTTCTGCCCGACCCTCCCAACTCGATCGGGGTCGCAGTCTCCGGCGGCAGCGATTCGTTAGCCTTATTGTATCTGTTGCATGATTTTGCGCGGGCTCATCACATTGCGCTGTCGGTCGCAACCGTTGATCACGGGCTACGGCCCGAAGCCGCAGCCGAAGCAAAGATGGTTGCGGAAATCTGCGCCCTACTGAACGTTCCCCATACAGTGCTGCCATGGGTCGGCTGGGATGCTCGCGGCAACTTGCAAGATGCGGCCAGAAAGGAACGCTATCGCCTGCTGGCGCAGTGGGGCCGGGCTCAAGGGCTTGACCTTGTCGCCCTGGGCCATACGGCAGATGATATGGCCGAAACATTTGTTATGCGATTGGGGCGGCGGGCCGGGGTCGATGGCTTAGCCGCGATCGCACCCCAGTTTGAAAGGAACCAAATGCGGTGGGCGCGCCCGCTTTTGTCCTCGCGCCGCACCGAGTTGCAGGAATATCTAGCCGCAAGAAACGTCACATGGGTAAATGACCCAAGCAACGATGACGACAAATACACCCGAGTCCGCGTGCGTAAGGCTTTGGCCGTGCTATCGGAGTTGGGCGTTGATTCTATGGCGCTGGCAGATGTCGCTGAAAATCTGAAATGCGCACGTGATGCCCTTGCCCATCACATGTTGATGACTGCACGGCAAATCGCGATCTGTCGGACAGGGGCTGTTTCGGTTGACGAACAAGCATTTAAAACTCTCCCGTCCGAAACAAAGCGCAGATTGGTCTGCCATGCTTTGAAGTGGGTGAATAATGCACCGTATTCACCACGCAGTAGCGCATTGCGCGATGTGTTCTCTATGCTGGAAAGCGCCCCGGCTGCGACCATTCAGGGCTGCATGATACGCCGACAGGGCCAAAAGCTTTGGATATTCAGAGAGTTGAACGCCGCGAACTCGCATGAGGCATCAGTGCTAGATTTGTGGGATTCTCGGTGGCGCGTTGTTCCGCCACCCGATTGGACGAGTGACCTTGATCTGCTGACAATCCGAGCCTTGGGGCCAGAAGGTCTGGCGCACTGCCCCGGTTGGCGCGACATTGGCGTGCCGCGGGGGGTGCTTCTGGCTTCACCGGCGGTATGGAACAGATCACAACTGGTTGCGGCACCCCTTGCTGGTTGGGCGCAAAACTGGCAAGCAGTGCCCGAACGAGGCGAGGATGTGTTCTTCGCCACACACATAACGCATTGAACATACGCTCATCGTGTCTATCTTAGATGCAACGGGTGCTTTGTCTTGGTGCCGTCCCCCGGATGTAGGAGACTTTCCTTTGGGTAATATGCGCAATCTCGCCTTTTGGGTTGTATTGATGCTTTTGGTTTTGGCGCTGTTCAATCTGTTCAGCGGATCAACCGGTGGCCTTCAAAGCCGCGAAATCAGCTATTCAGAATTTGTGACCGCTGTCGAAGCTGGTGATGTCCGCAATGTCACGCTGGATGGTGAACAGGTGCGCTTCCGCCGCGCCGATGGCAGTGACTATGTCACGATCAGGCCGGAAGATGCGGAAGTAACCAAATTGCTCATGACCAATGACATTCCGGTTCGGGCCGAGCCTCAGCAACAGTCGGGATTTCAGACGTTTCTGATGTCATTGCTGCCAATTTTGCTTCTGATTGGTGTGTGGATCTACTTTATGAACCGCATGCAAGGCGGGGGCAAAGGTGGGGCTATGGGTTTTGGCAAGTCCAAGGCCAAGATGCTGACCGAAAAACACGGTCGTGTGACGTTTGATGACGTTGCCGGTATCGACGAAGCCAAGGAGGAGCTGGAAGAGATCGTAGAATTCCTGCGCAATCCGCAAAAGTTCAGCCGTCTGGGCGGCAAGATCCCCAAAGGGGCGCTGCTCGAAGGCCCTCCGGGTACTGGTAAGACGCTGCTGGCCCGCGCTATCGCGGGTGAGGCAGGCGTGCCATTCTTCACCATCTCGGGTTCCGACTTTGTCGAGATGTTCGTTGGTGTCGGTGCGTCGCGCGTGCGCGACATGTTCGAACAAGCCAAGAAGAACGCACCGTGTATTGTGTTTATTGATGAAATCGACGCTGTCGGTCGTCATCGTGGTGCCGGTTATGGCGGCGGTAACGACGAGCGCGAACAGACATTGAACCAGCTATTGGTCGAAATGGACGGCTTCGAGGCCAACGAAGGTGTAATCATTATCGCCGCGACCAACCGTAAGGATGTGCTTGATCCGGCTTTGCTGCGTCCGGGTCGCTTTGACCGTCAGGTGTCTGTCGGCAACCCCGACATCAAAGGCCGCGAGAAAATCTTGGGCGTTCATGCCCGGAAAACCCCGCTTGGCCCTGACGTTGATCTTCGGATCATCGCACGTGGTACACCGGGATTTTCTGGTGCCGATCTGGCGAACCTTGTGAACGAGGCGGCGCTTACCGCTGCGCGTGTAGGCCGCCGTTTTGTCGCGATGATGGATTTTGAATCTGCCAAGGACAAGATCATGATGGGAGCCGAGCGCCGTTCGATGGTGCTGACGCAGGACCAGAAAGAAAAGACTGCTTATCATGAAGCTGGCCACGCGATTGTTGGTATCAAATTGCCCAAATGTGATCCTGTCTACAAGGCAACTATTATCCCGCGTGGCGGGGCCTTGGGGATGGTGATGAGCCTGCCCGAAATGGACAAGTTGCAAATGTTCAAGGATGAGGCCGAGCAGAAAATTGCGATGACCATGGCGGGCAAAGCCGCTGAAATTATCAAGTACGGCGCTGAAACGGTATCTTCCGGACCTATGGGCGACATCATGCAAGCCAGCCAGTTGGCGCGCGGAATGGTGATGCGTATGGGTATGTCCGACAAGGTGGGCAATATTGATTACTCCGAAGCTGCGGCAGGGTATCAGGCGAACGGCGGGGCCGGAGGCTTTTCAGTCTCTGCGGCTACGAAGGAACTTATCGAGAGCGAAGTGAAACGCTTTATCGACGAGGGTTATGATCGGGCGTACAAGATCATCTCTGAAAACGAAGAGGAGTTCGAGCGCTTGGCGCAAGGCCTGTTGGAGTACGAAACTCTCACTGGGGAAGAAATCAAGCGTGTTATTGCAGGCAAACCGCCTCAGGACCCGAATGGCGATGACACCAGCGGTATGGATAAACCCAGTGTTACCGATATCCCCAAAGCTAAGGGCAAGAAAACGCCGCCGTCAGGTGGGTTGGAACCTGAACCAATGGCATAGGCAGCTTCGCTGGTTGTCCCCATGTCTCGAATTTATAAGGCCCTGCAGTTGCGGGGCCTTTCCTTTTAAAGAGCCATTCCGCAAACTGTGTGCAGCAACAAATGTAGGATACCAACCATGCCGGCGCTTAAACTAACCGAATATACGGCTACCATCACTTGGCTGGGCGTCGTTCCAAAGCTTGCCAAAGGCATACGTGCTGAAGCCCGGTCAGAAGTGTTTGCAAGCTACGCAGGGTTCGAAGAGGACGTCCATGCCGGCCTCACGCGTCCGTCTTGCGTACGCATGACGGCGACTTATCCCAAGGGCACTGAGATCAGGAACGTACGTCAGCTATCCATTTTATCTGCTGAAGAACTGGCTCTGATAGCAGATGATATGGGGTTGGATAACCTTGATCCTGTTCACCTCGGTGCCTCCATCGTCATCAAAGGGATTCCCGATTTTACTCATGTGCCGCCAAATGCGCGTCTACAAGCTGAGTCTGGTGCGACCCTCACCGTCGATATGGAAAACCTCCCCTGCGTGTTACCGGGCCGCGAGATTGATCGTGACACCCCTGGACATGGTGCAAAGTTCAAGTCCGCCGCCTGGAATCGGCGTGGCGTGACCGCTTGGGTCGAACGCGAGGGGTTATTGAAGTTGGGCGATACATTGCGTTTGTTCATCCCGGATCAGCCAGCGTGGCGACACGGTTAAACCATGCACAGGATATGATTCACCAAAAAGATTTCCAAAAAGAAACGTGCTCGGGGGCAATCGCCGTTTCACGTGGTGGAAATGTCGGAAATGCGCCCTCTGAATGTGGCACATGGCGCGTATGCAAGGCACAGCAACGCATAACGTCCAGCACCGCGACAGGGGATCAACATGGCATTTAAGACCGATATTCAAATTGCACGCGAAGCATCGAAACGACCTATTCAAGAGATCGGTCAGAAACTGGGAATTAGCAGCGCCGATCTGCTGCCCTATGGTCATGACAAGGCGAAGGTGTCGCAATCATTCATCAACTCGGTGCAGGACCGGCCTGATGGCAAGCTGATCTTGGTCACGGCGATCAACCCGACCCCCGCGGGCGAAGGTAAAACAACCACGACCGTCGGCTTGGGGGATGGGCTCAATCGTATCGGCAAAAATGCAGCCGTCTGTATCCGTGAAGCATCGCTTGGCCCGAACTTCGGAATGAAGGGCGGTGCCGCGGGAGGCGGTTACGCCCAGATTGTACCGATGGAAGAGATGAACCTGCACTTCACGGGCGATTTCCACGCCATCACATCGGCCCATAATTTGCTCAGCGCGATGATTGATAACCATATTTACTGGGGCAATGAGCTTGAGATCGACTTGCGTCGGGTTGTGTGGCGCCGCGTCGTGGATATGAACGACCGTGCACTGCGGCAGATCACCGCCTCGCTTGGGGGGGTGTCCAACGGTTTCCCGCGTGAGGCAGGTTTTGATATCACGGTGGCATCCGAAGTCATGGCCATTTTGTGTTTGGCGCGCAATTTGGGTGACTTGCAAAAACGTCTAGGCGATATGATCGTCGCTTATACCCGTGAACGTAAGCCGATATACGCCCGCGACATCAAGGCTGACGGCGCGATGACGGTCTTGTTGAAAGATGCAATGCAGCCCAACCTCGTGCAGACGCTCGAGAACAACCCGGCCTTTGTTCACGGTGGGCCGTTTGCGAATATCGCGCATGGATGTAATTCTGTCATAGCAACAACAACCGCACTGAAGCTGGCGGATTACGTGGTAACCGAAGCAGGTTTTGGTGCTGATCTGGGTGCCGAAAAGTTCCTGAATATCAAATGCCGCAAGGCCGGGTTGGCCCCGTCATGTGTTGTGGTGGTTGCTACTGTCCGGGCGATGAAGATGAACGGCGGCATTGCCAAAGCGGATTTGGGCACCGAAAATGTCGATGCGGTTCAAGCAGGTTGCCCTAACCTTGGTCGTCACATCGAGAATCTGAAATCCTTTGGCGTGCCCGTGGTCGTGGCCATCAACCATTTTGTCACGGACACTGATGCCGAGGTGCAAGCGGTAAAGGAATATGTCGCCTCCCAAGGGGCGGAAGCCGTACTTTCACGGCACTGGGAGCTGGGAAGCGCAGGATCTGCTGACTTGGCAACCAAGGTGGTTGAAATCATTGATCGGGGCGACGCTAAATTCGCACCCATTTACCCTGATGAAATGAGCCTTTCTGACAAAATCAATACGATCGCGACCAAGATATATCGCGCCGACGCAGCCGTGATGGATCAGAAAATCTTGAAACAGCTTCAAGACTGGGAAGAGCAGGGATATGGTAACCTGCCAGTCTGTATGGCCAAAACCCAGTATAGCTTCACCACCGATCCTGAAGCGCGCGGGGCACCGACTGGCTTTAACATCCCGGTCCGCGAAGTACGCCTGTCTGCGGGGGCAGGTTTTGTCGTCGCGATCTGCGGCGAGATCATGACAATGCCGGGTCTGCCACGGGTACCTTCGGCCGAAAATATCCGCCTAAATGATGCCGGCGATGTTGAAGGTCTGTTCTAAAGGCGTATGAGAAGGGCGCGGGAAAGCATGATCCAGCGCCCTTTTATATGCACGTGCACGTATAAGAGCAAAGTAAATTGCAGGAGACACACCCATGGCGGCGACTATTATCGACGGTAAAGAGTTTGCGGGCCGCGTGCGTGCACAGGTTGCACAACATGTCGACCGGTTGAAATCCGATCACGATATCACCCCGGGGCTGGCCGTGGTCCTGGTCGGGGCGGATCCGGCCTCAGAGGTGTACGTTCGATCAAAGGGTAAAATGACGCGCGAGGTCGGCATGAAATCGGTCGAACATCGGTTGGACGCAGATACATCCGAAGCGAAGTTACTAAAGCTGATCGATGCGTTGAATGCTGCCCCCGAAATTCATGGGATACTTGTACAGCTGCCCTTGCCCAAACATCTGAACGAAGATCTTGTGACCAATGCCATTGATCCAGCCAAGGACGTGGATGGGTTCCATATCTCGAATGTCGGATTGTTGGGTACCGGTCAGAAGGCGATGGTCCCATGTACCCCTTTGGGTTGCCTGATGATGCTTCGCGACCATCACGGCGACCTGTCGGGGATGGATGCAGTGGTGATTGGCCGTAGTAACATCGTCGGCAAGCCCATGGCGCAATTGCTGTTGAATGACAGTTGCACTGTGACGATCGCACATTCCCGGACCAAGGATCTTGCAAAGGTTGTCGGCCGGGCCGACATCGTCATAGCCGCAGTAGGACGACCGGAAATGGTCCCGGGCGAGTGGATCAAACCGGGTGCCACTGTTATTGACGTGGGTATCAATCGTTTGGATGCACCCGAACGAGGCGAGGGCAAAACCCGTCTTGTTGGCGATGTCGACTTTGAAAGTTGCGCGGCGGTCGCCGGAGCGATCACGCCAGTTCCAGGAGGGGTGGGGCCGATGACAATCGCTTGCCTGTTGGCAAATACCGTGACGGCATGTTGCCGTGCCAATGGGCTCACAGAACCTGAAGGACTGACAGCCTAGGGTAATTGCCAGCCTTCGCTGAATTTATGCCGTGACTGGTACCATCGTCCCTTGAAGCAGTGCGATTAGCGTCTGAACCCCTTGCTCCACGGCGTAGACCTCTGCGGTCACGACGCACAACCGCTTACCCGGCTTCACTACCTTGCCGACCGAGATCAGCTTTTCTCCACGGGCAGGGGCAAGCAGATTGATCTTTATCTCGGCGGTTACCACCTCTTGGTGCAACGGTAGCATCGTGAGGGCAGCATACCCTGCCGCACTGTCACCAATCGAAAACGTAAGGCCCGCGTGACCGAAGCCCTGCTGTTGGCGCGCACCTGGGGAAATGGGCGCTTCTATCCTGACCGAACCGCACTGGATATCTACAATCCGAGCATCAAAGGTGGCCATCATGGTTTGGGCATCAAAACTCGTTTGGATGCGGGTTACTTCTTCAATATTCATAGTACACCCTTCTAAGTGGAAACTACCATTTTTCCTCGGCGATACACCTGTCTAACGGGGCATCGGAATGGCAGTAGGGCAAAACCCGGTCAAGATCGCACAAGCGTCGGCTTTCATCAAAGACTGTAAAACCGGAGAACTACTTCGCAAACCTCCAGTATATGTACCATAGGCTGGCATGATCACGCGATTTCCATCAATTAAAAACGCCGGTCTGGATATGGTATGCTTACCAAGCCTCAGGCTTGCTTTGGGGTGATAATGGCCAGACACCTCAGCAGATGCACCAGCAACGGCAATATGCCTAAACGTGATAGGCCCAATAGACACCTCGGGCAGGCACATGCCTCCCATATCCATCGGCACCGGGTCGTGGTTGCCTTGGATCCAGACCCATTCCCTCTGGTTCTGAAGTTGTGCAACCCAATCCCGTATACTTGAGGGCAAACCACGACCCGCCGCTACGTCATCAAAACTGTCTCCTAAACACACGACCGTTTCGACCGGATAGTCTTGCAGGTCCTGTGCAAGACGTCCCAACGTATCATGCGTTTCATACGGCGGCAAAATAGCGCCACCCCTGCGGGCTACGCGCTCCGACTTTCCAAGGTGAAGATCTGACACACATAGCAAACGTCTTTCCGCCCACCATAAAGCACCCGATCCCAAAGCCGTAAAATATTTGCCAGAGAGGTTGAATTCAAAACTCATGTTCATGATGCGTTCATGAAGCTGTCAGCCGCTAGACGCAAGCAAATCCTTATTGAAACATCGAAGTAGTGCGAGCTGTTGGGGGGGATGAGTATTTCTAAAAGGGTGAATGGAAGACGTCCATAATCAACAGATGCATGGTCGACGACGGACGCCTTCACCCTTTACGGCCATCGGCTCTCCAGCCTGTACCGCACCCATGTAGATATTCAGTGTTAGTGAATAATGGGTGAACTTCCGGCTTCACCCTTTTTAAAATACTCACTGCGTCGCCAGATGCGGTTATAATGTGGTCAAAATAGGAGCAATTTTTGCGCGCAGTTTTATGCGGGCGGGACATTTAATGCTAACAACCCCGCTTCCCCCATAAGCCTTTCGGCTTCCTTTGCCATGAGTCTTCGTTCGGCTTCGCCTTTTATAGGGACGCGACCCACTTCCAAGAGCATGGGCGCGCACAGAGGGCTTACCCTGTCGAGTTTTATATGATCAATTCGGTTGTCGATGCGCAGGAGCATTTCCCTTATTCGCCCGAAATCTACCAATCCTCGAAACGCCTCTTCCCGAGTGATTTGCAGTAAAAGATGCTCGGGGTCATATTTAAGCAGGGTATCGTATAGGATGTCGGAACTGAAAGTCGCCTGACGCCCTGATTTTCGAGATTGAGGCGTGTTTTTTTCTATCAGCCCGGCGATGGTTGCTACGGCACGAAAGATGCGTTTCATAACGGCATTACCTGATAGCCACGCATCGAGCCCACTATCTAGAGCGGCGGGCATGAGCAAATCGCCTGGGGCGCCAATTTCATCCACCCCCCACACAAGCGTTGCATAATCAGTTGCGACAAAACCTAGCGGGTGCAGGCCAAGCTCTTCCATTTTTTGGGTCAAGAGCAGGCCCAGCGTTTGTTGGCCGTTTCGCCCTGCAAAGCCATAAAAAGCCGTGTGCGCAATGCCCTCGTGGGGAAAGCTTTCGATCAGCATGCGGCCGGGCTGCGGAAGTTGGCTAATTTCGCGTTGCAGCGATAGCCACTTCGTGGTGTGTTGAGGTAATTCGGGCCCGCTATCTCGAGCAAGGATTCCCTGCACCTTAGCCGATAATTGTGTGGAGGTTGCGAACTTTGTTCCCATAAAGCTTGCCACGCGCGGTTTTTTCGCTGTTGCGCGGCTTACCTCGACGGTCATTTCCCGCAAGCCTTCGTATTTCACGATTCGACCACCAATCAGGAACGTGTCACCGGCAGAGAGCGTGGCCGCAAATCCTTCTTCGATTTCGCCCAAAGGGATACCGGCGCGTCTGCCTTTCATTCGCACCTTTAATTTTTCTGTATCTTGGATGGTGCCGATGTTCATCCTGATGATGCGACTGCTTCTGGGGTCACGTAGTTGCCATTTTCCATTTCGCATCAGCAACCTTTGCCAACGGTCATAAGAACGCAATGCATATCCGCCTGTCGCACAAAATTCGAGACAGGCATCGAATGCAGGGCGTGTGAGGGTCGCGTATGAGCCAGCTGAGATGACCTCTGCATAGAGATCATCGGCAATAAACGGGCCGGCGCATGCGGCGATAAGGATATGCTGGCAAAGTACATCGCGGGGGCCAGGGCCACGGGGCTCTCCATCCAGTTCGCCAGCCATCACTGCCTCGAGAGCGGCAGCGCATTCTACGACTTCGAATTGATTGGCTGGCACTAGAAGCGCCTTTGACGGAGCGTTATAGCGGTGATTGGCTCGGCCAATGCGTTGAACAAGACGTTTGACGTTCTTAGGGGCACCGATCTGAATTACCAGGTCGACGTCCCCCCAATCGATACCAAGGTCCAGTGACCCTGTGCAGACGATTGCGCGCAAGTCACCCCGCACCATCGCCGCCTCTACGCGGATGCGCTGCTGGCGGTCGAGCGAACCGTGGTGGATACCGATGGGCAAGCTTTCGTCATTGGCGAGCCATAGCCTGTGAAAAAAGATTTCTGCCTGAGCGCGGGTATTGTGATAAATCAGCGTGGTCTTATGCTGTCGCACCTGATCAAGCACGTCCGGTATCGCATAGGCCGCACCATTCCCCGCCCAAGGGGGCGACGTGTCTGTGCGTAACATTTGGATATCTGGAGCCGGGCCAGGGTCAGCTAGCAAGATCGGGCACGGGTCCGGATGACGTGCCATGAAACGAGCGATTTCTGCGGGGTCGTCAACGGTTGCTGACAAGCCTACACGACGAAGACCAGGACAAAGTGTTTCTAGTCGGGACAGTGCCAGCATCAGCTGATCGCCCCGTTTGCTATCGGCCAAAGCGTGGATTTCATCGATCACCACGCGCTTGAGACCCTGGAACGTATGGGCGGCGTCTTCATACGAAGTTAGCAGCGCTAGGCTTTCCGGGGTAGTGAGCAGGATGTGCGGGGGATCTGCACGCTGCCTTCGTTTATGGGCTTGGGATGTATCACCGGTGCGGTCTTCGATCCGGATGGGTAGGTCCATCTCGGTGACCGGTGTCGTCAGATTTC
>DRFG01000152.1 GCA_011050655.1 Roseobacter sp. | reverse complement strand
TTTGATACTTATTCCGATCGGAGAAAAGATCATTACCCCCCTGTGGCGTGCGATATTCAGCGGTAAAAAGGCGAATGAACACACGGCTTGAGGCTTCAGGTATCAAGATTACGCGCAAATGAACAAAAAAAGGGGAGCAAGATGCTCCCCTTTTTTGCTTGTTTGTTCGCGCTGATCGGATTTCGCGCTTACAATAGCGCTTTGGCTTTATCGGCCACGTTCTGCGCCGTGATACCAAATTTCTCGAACAGCTCTTCTGCCGGGGCGGAAGCACCGAAACGGTCCATGCCGACGAAATCAGCCTTGTTCCATTTGCCTCGTTCGCCGGTCAACCACCGGTCCCAACCCTGACGTACGGCGGCTTCGACACCGACACGCACCGGGCCAGCAGGCAGCACGCGACGGCGATATGCTTCGTCCTGCTCGGCGAACAACTCCATACACGGCATCGAAACGACACGCGTCCCGATCCCTTGATCTTGCAGCAGATCACGGGCCTGCAAGGCAATTTCAACTTCGGAGCCGGTGGCGATCAGGATCACCTGACGCTTACCCTCGGCGTCGGCAAGAACATAGGCACCCTGTTCGGTCAGGTTTTTGTTCTTATGCTCAAGCCGCACTGTGGACAGACCCTGGCGAGTTAGCGACAAGACCGATGGCGTTTCCTTGGACGTCAACGCGATTTCCCATGCTTCGGCGGTTTCCACTGTATCAGCGGGGCGGAACACATAGGTGTTGGGCGTGGCCCGGCTGATCGCCAGATGTTCGACCGGCTGGTGGGTCGGGCCGTCTTCGCCCAGACCGATGCTGTCATGCGTCATCACAAAGACCGTCGGGATTTGCATCAGTGCTGCCAAACGCATGGCGGGGCGGGCGTAGTCAGTGAAGCACATGAACGTACCACCATAGGGGCGCATGCCGCCATGCAGCGCCATGCCATTCATCGCAGCGGCCATTCCGTGTTCACGAATACCCCAATAGACGTAGCGGCCACCCCGGTTGTCGACGTCAAAAACACCCAGATCGGATGTTTTCGTGTTGTTCGACCCGGTGAGGTCAGCCGATCCGCCCACGGTTTCGGAGTACAGCGGGTTCAGGACTTCGAGCGTCTTTTCGCTGCTGGCACGGGTGGCAAGTTTCGGCGCACTTTCCGACATTTGCTTTTTGAACGCCTTGATGGTCGCGCTCAGTTTTTTGGGCGCATCGCCAGCCAACGCACGGTTGAACTCCTCGCGCTTGGCGCGGGGCATAGCGTCGAAACGTTCCTCCCAAGCGCGCCGGGTTTCAACGCCGCGCTTCCCGATATCTTCCCAAGCCGATTTGACGTCGGCAGGCACTTCGAACGGGCCGGTTGTCCAGCCATAGGCGGCTTTCGCTGCGGACATTTGGTCTGCATCCGTCAGGGCACCGTGACCCTTGGATGTGTCCTGTGCCGCATGGCCAAGGGCAATGTGCGTCTTGCACGCGATCATCGTTGGCAGATCGGAGTCGCGGGCTTCGATCAGTGCTGTGTCGATCTGATCAGGGTTATGGCCGTCGATTTCGATGACGTGCCAGCCAGCGGCCTTGAAACGGGCGACCTGATCAACGTTGTCGGACAGGGATACTGGGCCGTCGATGGTGATGTTGTTGTTGTCCCACATCACGATCAGCTTGCTCAGCTTGTGACGCCCGGCGAGGGCAATTGCCTCGTGACTGATACCTTCCATCAGGCAGCCGTCACCTGCGATCACATAAGTGAAGTGATCGACCACCTTGGACCCGTATTGCGCCCGCAGGATTTCTTCGGCCATGGCGAAGCCGACCGAATTGGCAATGCCTTGGCCCAGCGGACCAGTAGTTGTTTCAATCGCGTCAGCAAGGAAGTTTTCCGGGTGACCGGCGGTGCGCGCGCCCATCTGGCGGAAATTCTTGATCTCTTCGAGCGGGAATTGTTCATACCCGGTCAGGTGCAACAGCGAATAGATCAACATAGACCCGTGACCGGCCGACAGGATGAACCGGTCGCGATCGGGCCAGAGCGGATTGGACGCATCAAACTTGAGGTGCTTTTCAAACAAAACAGTTGCGACGTCAGCCATACCCATAGGCATGCCGGAGTGGCCAGAGTTGGCGGCAGCAACAGCATCCAACGTCAGTGCGCGAATGGCGGTCGCTTTCGACCAATGATCGGGGTGGGCTTTGGCGAGGGCGGTCAGATCCACGGGGCACGCTTCCTTATTAGGGCAGTAAGTGGTTTCGCGGATCAATACCAGCCACCCCGCAAAGATCAAGGGCAAGACCGCCCGACATGAAAGCCGCCGCGTGGCTTATGCCAAGGCATTGTTCTTAAAGGGGCAGTATTCCGCTCCTTGTTTCGATAGGATCGCCTGAAACAACGTTGACCAGCGATTCGATGGTTGGCAAACTGGTAAATATACGAAGTTTTGCGAGGAACTCGGGGATGAGTGACATAGAGTATCTGCAAGGCCGCATCTTAGCGGCGCTTGAACGGGCATCCCGCGGGGTCGATAAACTGGCCCTTGCGAAAGATGATGTGCCAGATCTTGGCCAAGAGCTTGAGGCCGAACGACAGGCAAATGCTCAACTGACCGAACGTGTGAAAAACCTCAACGACCGGCTTGAGAGCGAAAAATCCGATTTGCAAACCCGTCTTTCCGATGCCGAAGCGAAGCTGGCCAAGGTTTCGGTAGCCGAAACCCAGATGGCTAAGCTGGATATGGAATTGCAGCAGGTCCGCCGTGCGAACACCCAACTGACCGAGGCTTGCACCGCCCTGCGCGATGCCAACGCCGAAGGCGTCGGGGATGCCACTTTGATTAATCAGTCTGTCTTGGCCGAACTTAACGCCTTGCGCGCAGCACGCAGCGCCGATGTTGCCGAAGCAAACGCAATCCTTTCCGTGCTCACCCCGCTTGTCGGTTCTGCCAAGGAGAAAATCTGATGCCCGACGTGACAATCTCTATCGGAGGTCGCCAATTTCAGGTTTCCTGCCAGGAAGGCGAGGAAGATTATCTGCACGCGGCGGCAAAGATGCTCGATGATGAGGCGCAGGTGCTGTCTGATCAGGTCGGTCGCATGCCTGAGGCACGGATGCTGTTGATGGCTGGCCTTCTGCTGGCTGACAAAACGGCCAATGTCGAAGACAAGATCGCAGAGGTCCGTGCGGAACTGGCAGAACGAGAAGCCGAACTGGCAGGCTTACGCAATATGGTCGTCGAACCTGAACGCGTCGAAGTTGCAGTAATTCCTACCTCGGTCACCGATGCCATGGCCGAAATGGCGGCCCGTGCCGAAGCACTGGCCAGTGAGATAGAAGAAAAAGCGGGTTAATTCGGACAAGCCCGGTGTGTTCGTCTGCCAATCGCATTACATGAACGCGATCAACACTTCTGTATTGCGGTGTAAAAGGCGCAAAGCGACTGGTCAGGATAAGCTGCATCGCCTTTGTGCGCATTGCAGTGCATTGGGTGTTGGCCGCACCGGGCCAACACCCTAGCCAGTTTCAGCCGTTGGCTTCGCGGATCTTATCTGCGGCGTCCTTGTCGAACTTCACGTTATTTTCCGCAAACAGCGTATCAAGTTCGCCCGACAGCATCATTTCAGTGATGATATCGCAGCCGCCGACAAACTCACCTTTGACATAAAGCTGAGGAATGGTTGGCCAGTCCGAATAGCTCTTGATGCCTTGACGGATATCTTCATCTGCCAGCACGTTGATGTCGGCATAGTCAATTTCCATGTAGTTCAATACGCCGGCGACGCGCGATGAGAAACCGCACTGTGGCATGGATTTGGTGCCTTTCATGAACAGCACCACATCGTTTTTGGTAATAGTGTCTTTGATTTGGGAGGTAGCGTCGGTCATTTCGGTTTGTCCTTTGGTATAAAGCGTTTTGCATATTCTTGCGGGTCACGGGGGATGCGATACGTAGTCTGGTGTCCGCCCCCGCCACCGCCCGAATGATAGGTTGCGTCGATTTCGTGATAACCCGTGCCCGGTTCGGCCCCTCGGTAGGTGTCTCGTGTGTGTTTGAGCGCTTGCAAACCTCGCAGCACCGCCACGATAAGAACCAGAATGCTCAGGATGACGACGAGGGTTAGGTCCATGGTGTTAATCCGGTGCTTTCGTAGTCAGAGCCAGCGCATGCAGATCGCCATTGGTTCCGTCCATCCGGCCTTTCAAGGCCGAATAAACCGCCCTTTGCTGCTGAACTCGGTTTTTCCCACGAAAGCTTTCGTCAATGATCATCGCGGCCATATGCACGCCGTCATTGCCTTCGACGGTGATTTTGGCGTCTGGAAAGGTCTCTCTTAGCAGGTCTTCGATTTCGCGGGCTTGCATAGGCATAAAGGCGGCTCCGTCTGGGATAACATTGCTCAAGATGTAGTGGTGCAGAAGACGACGTGCAAGTTATCTCATTGAGCGATTGCAGCACAGGGCCTACATAGGGTCAGGTGCCAGCGGGCACGACCGCCAGGAGGACACGAATATGGAGATTTTCGAAGACGCACCAGAACGCGCATATGCGTGGGCCCAAGCGGGACGGGGCGCGGTTCTGGCCACTGTGATCGAAACATGGGGCTCAGCCCCGCGCCGGGTGGGCGCACAGCTTGCGATTTCCGGTGATGGCGAAATGCAGGGCTCCGTGTCGGGCGGCTGTGTAGAGGGTGCCGTGGTCACCGAAGCGCTGGAAGCGATTGAGGATGGCGTGCCCCGCGTGCTGGAATACGGTGTAAGCGATGGCGACGCCTTTGCCGTCGGGTTGGCCTGCGGTGGAACGATACGGATTCTTGTCGAACCGATTGGCGGGCAAGGCATGCCGTTCGAAGTGCTGGCCGAACTGGTTGCAGCACGCGCGGCGCGCACCCCCGTAGCTTATGTCGTCCGCTTGGGCGGTAGCGACGGGCGTATTGAACATACCGGGCACTCTGATCGGTTCCGACTGGATCGTTCCGGGCTGGAGGAGGACGGCAACACCTTTGTAGCCATTCATAATCCGCCGTTGCGGCTGGTAATCGTGGGCGCCGTGCATATAGCTCAGGCCCTAGTACCGATGGCGCAGGTCGCCGGGTTCGACGTCGTTGTTATTGATCCGCGTGAGGCATTCGGATCGCTGGCTCGCTTTCCAGATGCACAGGTGATGAATGATTGGCCCGATGCCGCTATGTCCACCGTCGGGGTGGATACGCGCACCGCAGTAGTGTTGCTGACCCATGATCCCAAACTGGACGATCCCGCGCTACATGTGGCGCTGCGTTCCGATGCTTTTTACGTCGGTGCCCTAGGGTCGCGGCGGACCCATGGATCGCGGGTTTCCCGGCTCGAAGAGGCCGGGTTCTCTGCGCAACAGATCGAACGTATCGCGGGGCCGATCGGGCTTGATATCGGGGCATCCGGCCCGCCCGAAATCGCGGTATCGATCTTGGCGCAGATGATACAGAGCCTGAGGAAACCGTGAAGTTTGGTAAGGTTCCCACGGCTGATGCTCAGGGCGCGCTGCTTGCACATTCCGCCACCGCGCCATCGGGGCGCTTGCGCAAGGGGCTTCGGCTCGAAGCACATCATGTCGCTGATCTGATCGCCGCCGGGGTTACGGACATTACTGTCGCGCAGCTTGCCGATACGGATGTAGACGAAAATACGGCAGCCGCCGCTTTGGCGCAGGCTTTGATTTTGGATCACCCGGATCTCACCACGAGCAAAGCGTTTACCGGGCGGGTGAACCTGTTGGCGCGAGAGCCGGGGGTCGCCGTATTAGATGTGCCCGCTCTCGAGGCGGTTAATGCGGTGCACCCCATGATTACCCTCGCCACCGTGGCACCTTATCAACAGATGGCGGCGGGCGGGATGGTCGCCACGATCAAGATCATATCCTATGGTGTTGATCAGGATGACCTGTCTCTTGCCTGCTCGGTCGGGCAGGGTGCCATTCGCATGATGATCCCGCAACTGACCGATGCGACCCTGATCATCACGGAAATTGACGGAGGCGCGGGGGACAAGGGCAAGGCCGCGATCGCGAACCGGCTTGCCGCCTTGAACGTGACCATGAAAGATGTGGTGATGGTGCGCCACGAAACCAAAGCACTGAGCGATGCGATTGCGCGTGCAGATACGGCGCTGACCCTCATCCTGACCGGCTCTGCCACGTCGGATATCGACGATGTGGCCCCGCAGGCATTGCGTGATGCGGGCGGTCAGGTCGCACGGTTCGGGATGCCAGTTGATCCGGGTAACCTGCTGTTTCTTGGTAGCTTTGCTGGCCGCCCCGTTATCGGCTTGCCCGGATGCGCAAGATCGCCAGCGCTGAACGGTGTTGATTGGGTGCTGTCGCGGATAATCTGCGGGGTAGAGGTCACGCCGCAGGACATCGCGGCAATGGGGGTCGGCGGCTTGCTCAAGGAAATCGCGACTCGCCCGCAACCGCGCCGCGGATAACCCGGCAGAGCCAAACGCATAAATGTCCGAAACCGCGCTGCCCCAAGTCGCGAAGTACAGCGCCGACATCGGCATCTGGTGAAAATTCGATCAACTTTTCACGATACGCAAAATTTAGGTTCTCAACCGGCGAGGGGCATGCTTAACTCGCCCCAACACGATAAATACTCTAGGGAGGAAATTTATGACACAGGTCAAAATGACCGTGAATGGCAAGGCCGCTTCAGGCGATGTGGAAGGACGGACGCTGTTGGCGTCGTTTCTACGTGAAAACCTGGGCCTGACCGGAACTCATATCGGCTGTGATACTAGCCAGTGCGGGGCGTGCTTGGTGCATGTGAACGGCGAAGCGATCAAAGCCTGCACCATGCTGGCCGTTGAGGCCGAAGGCGCTGATGTCAAAACGATTGAATCAATGGCAAATGCGGATGGATCACTGAACGTTCTTCAACAGGCGTTTCAGGATCACCACGGGCTACAGTGCGGGTTCTGCACACCGGGTATGATCATGTCCGCCTCTGCGTTGTTGAAAGACAACCCAAAGCCCACCGAAGCCGAAGTGCGCCACTATCTGGATGGAAACATCTGCCGATGCACAGGCTATCACAACATCGTCAAAGCGATCATGGCCGCATCGGGGCAGGATGTCAGCGCACTGGCGGCCGAATAGCGGACGTGCTGCGGGGGCTCTTTCACGCAAAACCGAGCCGGGAGAACACAGCCTAGATGACATGGCAGGCAATCCGCTAAAGCGGGGGGCATGTCATCCAAAAAATAAAGCGAAAACAAACAGCTGAATACGATGGTGCGCCTAATGCCGTGCCGATAAAGGGAGGAAATATCATGCCTAAGGACGGCGGAATTGGTGCCAGCAGCAAGCGGCGCGAAGATATCCGGTTTTTAACCGGTGAAGGCAATTATACAGATGATATCAACTTGCGCGGACAGGCCTATGTGTTTTTTCTACGCTCTGATATTGCGCACGGAACGCTGAATTCAGTCGATACCTCAGCAGCGGAGTCGATGCCGGGTGTTGTCAAAATCTTCACGGGCGCTGATTTTACCGAAGTCGGATCCATTCCTTGCGGCTGGCAGATAACCGACAAGCACGGCGAAGTCATGCAAGAACCGAGACACCCCGTTTTGGCATTCGGCAAGGTGCGCCACGTGGGTGAACCCATCGCCGCTGTCGTGGCTGAAACGCTGGGTCAGGCACGTGACGCGGCAGAGGCGATCGAAGTCGATATTTCCGAATTGCCCGCTGTCATTGATATGAAGCAAGCAGTCAAGGAAGGGGCCCCCAAGGTTCACGATGATCTGACATCGAACCTGTGTTATGATTGGGGTTTCGTCGAAGAAAACAAAGCGGCGGTCGATAAAGCCTTTGAAGATGCCCACCACGTCACGACGCTGGAACTGGTCAATAACCGCCTAGTCGCCAACCCGATGGAGCCGCGCGTCGCCGTAGGGGATTATGCCCGCGGCACCGGCGATCACACGCTTTATACCACCTCGCAAAACCCCCATGTCATTCGGCTGTTGATGGGGGCTTTCGTGCTGGGAATTCCCGAACACAAGCTCCGCGTTGTCGCGCCTGATGTCGGGGGCGGTTTCGGGACCAAGATTTTCCACTATCAGGAAGAAGCGTTCTGCACATTCGCCGCCAAGGCCTGTAACCGTCCGGTCAAATGGACATCTAGCCGATCCGAAGCATTCATGTCGGACGCCCACGGGCGCGATCACGTCACCAAGATCCAGATGGCACTGGACGCGGACAACAACTTTACGGCTTTGCGCACCGATACCTATGCGAACATGGGCGCGTATCTGTCAACTTTCGCGCCGTCGGTACCCACGTGGCTGCATGGCACGCTGATGGCGGGCAACTACAAAACACCGTTGATTTATGTGAACGTCAAGGCAGTGTTTACCAATACTGTGCCGGTCGACGCGTATCGCGGGGCCGGGCGCCCCGAGGCGACCTATCAGCTGGAAAGATTGGTCGATAAATGTGCGCATGAATTGGGTGTCGACCCGATCGCCCTGCGCCGTCAGAACTTTATCACTGAATTCCCATACGCCACACCTGTGGCCGTCGAATACGACACCGGGGATTATATCGCCACCATGGACAAGCTGGAGGAGATCGCAGATATCGCGGGCTTTGAAGCGCGCCGAAAGGAATCGGAAGCCAAGGGCAAGCTGCGCGGGTTCGGTGTGAACTGCTATATCGAGGCGTGTGGGATTGCACCTTCAAACCTCGTGGGGCAACTGGGTGCCCGTGCCGGGTTGTACGAATCTGCCACGGTCCGTGTGAACGCGACCGGCGGTCTGGTGGTGATGACAGGATCGCATAGCCATGGGCAGGGGCACGAGACCGCCTTTCCGCAGGTTATCGCCGAAATGATCGGGATCGACGAAAGCATGATCGAGATCGTGCATGGCGATACTGCCAACACTCCGATGGGGATGGGCACTTATGGGTCGCGTTCATTGGCCGTTGGAGGCTCTGCCATGGTGCGGGCTACTGAAAAGATCATCGCCAAGGCAAAGAAGATCGCATCGCACCTGTTGGAAGCGTCTGAGGGTGATATTGAGCTTAAGGATGGTGCGTTCAGTGTTGCCGGCACAGATAAATCTGTGGCGTGGGGTGATGTGACGCTGGCGGCCTATGTTCCGCATAACTACCCGCTGGAAGACATCGAACCGGGTTTGGAAGAGACTGCGTTTTATGATCCCTCAAACTTTACCTATCCGTCGGGCGCCTACGCTTGCGAGGTTGAGCTAGACCCCGAAACCGGGCATGTCACCATCGAGCGCTTTGCGGCGGCCGATGACTTTGGCAACATCGTCAACCCGATGATCGTATCCGGTCAGGTTCATGGGGGGATCGCTCAGGGAATTGGGCAAGCCCTGATGGAAAACTGCGCGTACGATAGTGATGGCCAGCTTTTGAGTGCGTCTTACATGGATTATGCGATGCCACGTGCGAGTGACCTGCCGTTTTATACAGTAGATCATTCATGCCAGACGCCGTGTACTCACAACCCGCTAGGCGTTAAAGGCTGTGGCGAGGCCGGGGCTATCGGGTCGCCTCCGGCAGTGGTGAACGCGGTTTTAGACGCGATGCGATCAGGGGGAAAAAATGTCGATCACATCGATATGCCGGTGACACCGCAGCGCGTTTGGGCGGCAATGAACGGCTAAGTTGATCGGACGGGACCGGGGGCCAGCCCCCGGACCCCCGGAGTTTATAGGCAAAATGAAGACGGAAACTGGCGGTTTGATCACTGTTTCCTGATTGGAAGGATAAATAATGTATAATTTCGACGTGGAAAAGCCGACCAGTATCGCTGATGCGGTCAAGGCGTTGAGCAGGGATGAGGCGCAGCCGTTGAGTGGCGGGCAGACATTGATTCCCACCTTGAAGGCGCGTTTGGCGATGCCGTCAGTGTTAGTGTCGCTGAGCGGGATCAGCGAGATGCGTGGTGTGCGTTTGGCGGATGATGGGCGGCTTTGTATTGGCGGCGGAACCGTTCACCGTACCGTCGCCCAGGAAGCTGAGACGCATTACCCCGGGTTGGCGAGCCTTGCGGCGCGGATCGGAGACCCTGCGGTACGCAACCGCGGAACCATTGGCGGGTCGGTGGCCAATAATGATCCTTCCGCTTGCTATCCGGCGGGGGTTTTGGCCAGTGGTGCGACGATCGTGACCAACTCTCGGGAAATAGAGGCGGATAATTTCTTTCAGGGAATGTTTAGCACAGCACTTGAAGAAGGCGAAATTGTCACCGAGGTGAAATTCCCCATTCCGGAAAAAGCTCGCTATGAGAAATTCATCCAGCCTGCATCCCGTTTTCCTTTGGTCGCGGCGTTCGTGGCCAAGTTTAATGACGGCGTTCGTGTGGCTGTGACTGGAGCATCTGAAAATGGCGTGTTCCGATGGACTGAAGCTGAGACGGCGCTTTCGGCAGACTTTAGCGCCAAGGCGCTGGAGGGCTTAAAACTGGATGGCGGGAGCATGATAAGCGATCTGCATGGATCAGGTACCTATCGCGCCCATCTGGTGGGTGTCATGACCAAGAGGGCCGTTCTTGGTTTAATCTGAACCACATGTAATTGCAAAACAGTGAGCCGTGCGTAGGAAACCTGCGGGCGGCTTTGTTGTTTCAATATAGTATGTACAGTGCGGAAGTGTGGAACGGAACGGGTCCGGACGGCGTTAACAAGTAACGCTGCCCGAACGGCGCCCACAACCCGTAAGGAACACAAATGTATAGAGTTTTGAAATCAACTACCTCATTGACCATGTGCGTGGCACTTGCTTTGCCGGTTGGGGCCTTTGCCCAGCCTGTAAGTGACCCGCAGGCTTCTGCCGAGTTCTGTATTGAGGAAGGGACACAGCCCGATTTCCCGTGTTCTCTGCCGGACGGAACAGAAGTTCTGGACGCTGAGCAACTCAATACCCTTCGTGAGGATGGAACCGTGGCGGAAGCTTTCAGGGCTGAGGCCGCGCGGACCGCGGGTATTGTGAATGCCGAAACACAAGCAACTGCTGAGGCTCAAGCTTTGGCGAGAGCCAGGGTCGCCGCTGCCGCAGCGGCTGAAGCCGCTGCCGCAGACGCTCAGGCAGCCACAGATAAAGCTGCATCCGACGCTGAAGCCGCCGTACAGGCCGCTGCCGCCAAAGCTGCGGAAACGCAGGCCGCCGCGGATGCAAAGGCTGCTGAAGCCCAAGCCGCGATGGACGCTGAGGCGCAGGCCGAAGCCGACCGTGAAGCTGCTGTAGCTGCGCAGATTGAGGCGGATGCACAGGCCCGTCAATCTGCCGAAGCGTCTGCCCAATCAGAGGCCAACGCGACCGCGCCTTCAGGTCAGGCAGAAGCCGACCCTACCGCTGCGCAAGTAGAAGCCGACTTGGCGGCACAGCAAGCCGCAGAGCAAGCTCGCAGCGAACAGCGCGCGGCTGAAGCCGCCGCCGCCGCCGCAGCTGCTGCGGCGGCCGATAGTGGTGAAGCTAAAGCCGACGTGGTGACAGAAGAAATTACCGCCGAAGACACACGCAGTTCTAACCAAGAGTTTTCGACGACTCTGAACAGCCAGACCAATGCGACGACGACAGCGGATGCCCCCGCTAAAGAAGACGATGGCATGAGCAAGTTCGAGAAAGCCTTGTTGCTTGGGCTCGGGGCTGTTGCTGTGGGAGCCGTATTAAATAACGGTTCCAAGGTCATGAGCAACTCTGGCGACCGCTTGGTGGTTCAGGACCCAAATGGCGATTTGCGCGTGTTAAAGGATGATGCGGCTTTGCTTCGTCAAAGCGGCGACGAAGTACGCCGTGAAACTTTTAACGACGGGTCATCGCGTACGACCGTGGTAAAACCTGATGGTAGCAAGGTCGTAACGATCCTTGGGCGCGATGGTACAGTTCTTCGCCGAATTAATGTCGACCCACAAGGAAATGAGTTCGTTCTGTTTGACGATACGCGTGCCGAGGAAAACGTGGTCGTTAATGAACTGCCGCAGGTCGAACACCACAACACACTAGCCAGCCAACAGGACGAAGAAGCCTTGCGTACCGCACTGGCGACACAACTGCGCGACAACCATACGCAGAGGTTCTCGTTACGCCAGGTTCGTGATATTCGCCAGGTTCGCGCGCTCGCACCAGAGGTCGAATTGGATGCTTTGCGGTTCGCGACCGGATCGGCGGCTATTCAACCGGAACAGGCTCGTGCCTTGGCCAAGATTGGATCCGCCATCAGCAATGCAGTTCATAATGATCCGCGCACTGTTATTCTGATCGAAGGTCACACAGATGCCGTCGGTGATGCGGGGTATAACTTGGCTCTGTCAGACCGTCGTGCCGAAACAGTTGCCTTGGCATTGACTGAATACTTCGACGTGCCGCCTGCGAACCTGATCACGCAGGGTTATGGCGAAAGTAACCTGAAGGTACCTACAGTGACCGCCGAGCCGGCCAACCGCCGCGCAGTCGTTCGCAACATCACCGGTTTGCTACGCCAGTAAGCAACATGTGAGTAACTAAAACTTTGAGAACTAAAAAACGCCCCTGCAACAACTTGCAGGGGCGTTTATCTTTTCCTTCAGGAAAACACAGATTACTTAGGCAGAGGTCCGATTAACATGACCATCTGGCGGCCTTCCATTTTCGGAAAGTTCTCGACTCGCCCGACTTCCTTGGTGTCCTCTGAGACCCGTTCCAAGAGTTCGCGACCCAAATTCTGGTGAGCCATCTCGCGGCCGCGAAAACGCAGGGTAATCTTCACCTTGTCGCCATTTTCCAGAAACTTGAACACGTTACGCATCTTGACGGCATAGTCATTTGTATCGGTGTTGGGTCTGAACTTGATCTCTTTGATCTCGATGATCTTTTGCTTTTTCCGCGCTTCGGCTTCGCGTTTTTGCGTTTCGTATTTGAATTTGCCGAAATCCATGATTTTGCACACGGGCGGGCTGGCATTGGGCGAAATTTCGACCAGATCAAGCCCAGCCTCTTCGGCCATTTCCATGGCGCGTTCGGGTGTCACAACGCCGGCATTTTCGCCGTCGGCACCGATCAGGCGGATTTCATTCGAACGGATATTTTCGTTAATGCGCGGGCCGGTATCTCTTTGGGGCGGCGCGTTATGCGGTCTGCGAGCGATGATGATCGTCCTTTGATTGTTGACTGAATTCGAAGTTGGAAGGTAAACCTGCAAAAGCCCTTCTTCAAGTCGCAAAATGCGGCTTAACCCCGCAAATAGTGTGGTTTACAGCTTGCATCAGCCCGCAGGAGGGCACATTTGGTCAATTGAGCATCCTTATAGTATGTTCCACGCTAAAACGACCATGTTCAAAAGGACACTTTCACCATGAAAAATTTCGTCTGGATCATCATAGCGGCCGCTATCGTTCTGGGGGGGTATATTTTGTACTCTGGTAGGTCAGTTCAGGAAATTGCTGTCGACGCGTCGAACGCAGTAAATGCACCTCAAGCTTTGGATAGTGCGACCGAGGTCGTGGGTGATGCCGTAGAAGCCACCGGCGGTGCAGTTGCAACCGCGGTAGAGGCCACCGCCGAGGCGGCAGCGACTGCTGCTGATGCCGTATCAGAAGCGGCTTCCGACGCGGCCGATGCCGCCGCAAGTGCTACGGAAGACGCCGTCGCGGCAACCAGAAAGCTTTCAAAAGATCACAGTGCCTCGACGACCGCTGCTGCTACTTCGACACCAGATGCCAGTAACACCGAAACAGCCCCGGCTACAGATGCAGCGCAGGTCGCAGCTAGTAATGATGTGGAAGATGCGACAAACGGTGCGAGCACGATCATCGCAGGGTCATCCCAAACCGCCCCCCAAGGGGTGACGCCAACCCAGCAGGCAGCTACCGGTGCACAGTCTGAAGTCGTTGCGGAAATTGATGCAGTAGCACAGGCCAAGCTGGAAGCTGAGGTCACTGCGAAAGGCGATGTCGCCCAAGCTCCGTCGCCCGTCACCGCGAACACCGAAACAACGGCAACCACGCCGGAGCAACTTACAACGGTAGACGGTTTTGATCTGGAAAAAGTGCAGACAATCATCGACGAGTCTGACTTACCAGCGACACAGAAAACACTGTTGAAGCGCGGACTTGAAGCTGCGGGCAGTAGCCCCGAAGCGCTGCGGGAAATTTTGATCCAAGTGCGCCAAGCTCTAAACCTTTAAGCTTTATAGCGAATTTGACACCGAAAAGACCGCGCCTTGGATGCAAGAGCGCGGTCTTTTTCTTGAACGTGTTCTGACTAGTCAGGTTATCGTCAGTACAGACAATTAACCGACAAAGGCTTTTTCCACCACATAGTGCTGAGGGTCGGAGTTTGCCCCTTCAT
>DRFG01000151.1 GCA_011050655.1 Roseobacter sp. | reverse complement strand
GCACGCAGCGCGGTCACGGGACTAGCGCGGTTGGTACCGCGCGGCGCAATGGTACGTCAGAACGATGGACGGTTTGCCTATATGCGCCTTACTGAAGTGACGCCCGATGCGATCCTGTCCGTCGGTCCAAACGAACGTCTGCCTACTGACGCCGTTATTGTCACAGGTGCCACAGATCTTGACCGCTCTCTTGTAACCGGTGAAGCAATGCCGGTTACCGCCAAACCCGGCGATACGCTCGAGGCGGGAACACTCAATTTGACCGGCAGGATCGAGGTGCGGGTGCTACGCAGTGCCGATGAATCCTTTCTGGCGCAAATGATTCATATGCAGACCGCAGCAGAGAATGGACGCGAGGGCTATGTCCGCGTCGCCGATCGGGTTGCCAGACTTTATGCCCCTGTCGTCCATGTTTTGGCGCTGGCCACCTTCGCGGGGTGGATGATCATGACCGATGGTGATTGGCAGGCTTCAGCGTTTGTGGCCATCAGCGTTCTCATCATCACATGTCCCTGCGCCCTAGGACTGGCAGTGCCGGTAGCGCATGTGGTGGCCGCAGGACGCTTGATGCGCATGGGCATCTTGATGAAAGACGGGTCGGCTTTGGAACGGTTGGCCGGGATCGACCGGGCGGTATTCGATAAAACCGGGACGATAACCACAGGGACGCCGATCGTCGGTGTCGTCCCCACTGATCCCGCGGTTCGATCAACTGTAAAGGCATTAGCGCTTCATTCAGTCCATCCCGCGGCCCGCGCGATTGTTATGCGTTTGTCGGACCGCCCCGCGCATATTCAACATGTAAACGACGTGCCCGGTTTCGGTGTCGAGGCTAGTATCGGGGACCGTCGCGCACGGCTGGGCCGGGCGGACTGGGTGACAGAAATAGCAAACGGTCCTTCCGGGACGGCAAGCCCGGCGTTTGCGTTTGAGGGCGACACGGCAGTTTCCTTCGATTTGATCGAGACGCTACGACCCGGTGCGATAAAGGCTATCGCAATGTTTGAAAGATCAGACATTCCCGTCACCATGCTATCAGGCGACATTGCGGACCGTGCGAACAGTGTCGCAAGTCTGGTCGGAATTTCCGACGTGCGGCACGGCACCACACCGGCGGAAAAGATAGCGATGCTCGACACGCTGCGCCGCAACGGCCACCGGGCGTTGATGGTTGGCGATGGGCTGAACGATACGGGCGCATTGGCAGCAGCGCATGTTTCGATGGCCCCTGCCAGCGGATCGGACGCAGGGCGCACTGCCGCTGATTTTGTATTCCTGCGCGACCGACTGGATGCAGTACCTGCGGCGTGGCGCGTAGCGCGGGATACCGCAGGTATCGTTCGACAGAACTTCGGGCTCGCTATCGCCTATAATTGCATCGCAGTCCCGCTGGCTGTTGCCGGGATGGTAACGCCTCTGATCGCGGCTCTGGCGATGTCTGGCTCATCTATCGTTGTCACCCTGAACGCGCTGCGCCTCAACAAGTCGGAACCATCTAGCCCACGCGCCACTACGTCGGTGGACATAAATCAGGTGCCAGCATGACGATCTTAGCCATTCTCATACCAGTGACTTTGCTGATGGGCATCGTCGGTCTGGGCGCATTCTTTTGGACCCTGCGAAGCGACCAATACGAGGATCTATCCGGCGACGCCGAACGCATCCTATTTGATGATGATCGGCCACTGCCTGCGAAAAACGCACGGCCCCCTGCTAAATTTAAGGAGACTACCCCATGATGTCGAACCTGACAGGTGCCGAGCGCGCCAGCGCGATGTTGATCACGGGCATCGGCGTCGTCATCGGGCTCACGATGGCCATTGCTGGGCGCAATGATGTGATGGGCGCGCAGGGCTGGATTGTCTTGGCATTCAGCGCCGTCCTGTTCTTTGTAGTGGCCAACGCTCTCTATCACCCCGAACCCACTGAGGATCGCACAACGTCTTACTATGATGACCCCACAAAGGTGGGCATCCTTCTTGCACTGTTCTGGGCGGTAGTGGCCATGGGAATAGGCGTCTGGGTCGCGGCGCAACTGGCGTGGCCTAATTTACGTTTCGATGCAGCCTGGTCCAGTTTCGGGCGAATCCGTCCGGTGCATACCTCAGGTGTCATTTTTGGCTTTGGCGGGAATGCACTGATTGCGACGTCGTATCACATCATGCAACGAACCAGCCGTGCCCGAATGCCAGATCAGGTCACACCGTGGTTTGTTCTGCTAGGTTTCAACTTGTTCTGTATCATCGCCGCCAGCGGCTATCTGATGGGTGTGACCCAATCCAAGGAATACGCTGAACCGGAGTGGTATGCCGATATTTGGCTGGTCGTCGTCTGGGTGGCGTATTTCGTGCTGTATATCCGCACGCTCGCCCGGCGGAACGAACCGCATATCTATGTGGCCAACTGGTACTATCTGGCCTTCATTCTGGTCGTCGCGGTGCTTCATATCGTCAACAATCTCGCGGTACCCGCGTCCTTTGCCGGTGCAAAAAGCTATTCCGCATTTTCCGGCGTTCAGGATGCAATGACCCAATGGTGGTATGGTCACAACGCCGTTGCCTTCTTTCTGACATCCGGCTTCTTGGGAATGCTGTACTATTTCTTACCTAAGCGGGCCGAACGTCCGATCTATTCCTATCGGTTGTCGATCCTGTCTTTCTGGGGGATTACATTTTTTTATATCTGGGCGGGTTCGCATCACCTGCATTACACGGCCCTACCCCATTGGGTGCAGACGCTGGGCATGACATTTTCTGTGATGCTGCTGATCCCGTCCTGGGCAAGCGCGGGCAACGCGCTGATGACGTTAAACGGCGCGTGGCACAAGGTTCGCGACGACGCGACCTTGCGGTTCATGATGGTGGCAGCTGTTTTCTACGGGCTATCAACTTTCGAAGGGTCGTTCATGGCGATCCGCCCCGTGAACGCTCTGTCGCATTATACTGACTGGACCATCGGGCATGTGCACGCCGGTGCCATGGGGTGGGTCGCGCTGATCACCTTCGGGTCGATCTATGCACTGACGCCGGTGCTGTGGCGCCGCGAGAGGATGTATTCCGGGATGGCCGTAGAGTGGCACTTTTGGTTGGCACTGGCTGGCACAGTCATCTACGTTTTCGCAATGTGGAATAGTGGCATTACCCAAGGGTTGATGTGGCGAACCTACACAGAAAGCGGCACGCTGCGCTTTTCCTTCACCGACACGCTGATCGCAATGCATCCCTATTATATAGCGCGTGCGCTCGGTGGGCTGATGTTCCTCATCGGGGCCTGCATCGGTTTTTGGAATGTAATCATGACAATTCGACATGTTCCGAACCTGAGCCCCGAATTGGACTATCCGAAATCATCCAAAGCCACGGAGCCGGCCGTGCCGGTCGCGGAGTAATCGCATGTTCAAAACTATACTCAAACCCTTCTCAAAGTTTTTCGAGCTGCAAGCAAAGACCCATTATCGGGTCGAACGCCACTCAATGGCGCTGACGTTCGGGATCATACTGGCAGCCGGTGTCGGCGGCTTCGTCGAGATCGCGCCGCTGTTTACTATCGACGACACGGTCGAAATTGACCCGGACATGCGTCTTTACACACCGCTGGAGCAAGCGGGGCGCGACATCTATATTCGCGAAGGCTGCTATGCCTGCCACAGTCAAATGATCCGCACGCTTCGCGATGAAGTCGAGCGCTATGGACCGTATTCGCTGGCTGTCGAAAGCCAGAATGATCACCCAATGCTTTGGGGGTCGAAACGCACGGGGCCTGACCTAGCCCGCGTCGGCGAAAAGTATTCCGATGACTGGCAGGTACGTCATCTGGTGGATCCCCGCGCATTGGTACCGGAATCTGTCATGCCGCACTATGCGTTTTTGCTGGATGCACAGCTTGAGACCGATAGCCTACCCGATCGGCTCTGGGCGTTGCGAATGGTTGGCGTCCCCTACACGGATGCTATGATCGAAAACGCCGGTGTTGATGCCGTGGGACAAGCGCGACCAGAATCAGACTGGGCGGATGGTGTGCTTGACCGATACGGTCAAGAAACCGCCGTCCGGACCTTTGATGGTCGGACCGACCTGGTGACCGAAATGGACGCGCTTGTCGCCTATTTGCAGATCTTGGGTCACCTGACCGACCTTCCACAGCAAATTCAACCGCAGGCGGAGGAATAACCAATGGAGTTATCTCACGAGCTTCTTGTGGGCTTAGCCAAATCGTTCGGTCTTTTTTGGCTTATTGCCCTTTCGATAGGGATCACTGCCTATGCTTTCTGGCCTTCGCTGGGCAAGCGGTTCGACACCGCGGCGAACAGCATTTTGGACGATGAAGACGGCCCTGCACCTGCAGGCACATTGCGTAAGGAGGATGGTTCATGTCGGTAAAAGACCGCGACCCGCTTACTGGGCATCAAACCACAGGGCATGAATGGAACGGCATTACCGAATTGAACACTCGGGTGCCGCGAGTGGTTTGGTTCTTTATCATCGTCACACATCTCTGGGCGGTGGTTGTCTGGATTCTTTTACCCTCGTGGCCGTTGGTCACGACGTATACCAAAGGTATCCTTGGTTTAGATCAACGCGAGGAAGTCGCAAAGAAAGTCGTCGCTGCGAATACAGACCGCGCTGCTTGGGGTGATCGGATCAAATCGATGTCAGCCGATGAAATCCTCGAAAACCCTGAGCTGATGGCGCGCGTGAATGATACTGGGCATCAATTATTCGGCGATAATTGCGCCGGGTGTCACGGCGCGCAAGCGACCGGCGGTCAGGGCTTTCCAAATCTGATAGATGGTTCCTGGCTTTGGGGTGGTGACACCGAAACGGTCATGGAAACACTTCGCGTTGGCATTAACTCGCCCCATCCCGATACTCGGTGGGCCCAGATGCCTGCGTTCGGGCGTGACGGTTTGTTACCACGCGGCGATGTCCGAATGGTCGTAGATTACGTCCAATCACTTTCGGGCACCGAAGCCCCCGCTGACAGGATTGCAGCGGGCGCGGAAATTTTCGCGAACAACTGCACAAGCTGCCATAGCAACGACGGCACAGGTAACGTGGATGCCGGCGCACCTAACCTTCGCGACGATTTCTGGATCTACGGTGGAGATGACGAAGCGATGTTCCGTACGATCTGGGCTGGCCGTCAAGGTTGGATGCCCGCATGGGAGGACCGCCTGACAGAAACCGAGCGCAAGATCATCGCCGTCTATCTTCAACATGCACGACAGGACACAGTAAAATGACCGCAATTATCCAAACCCGTTTCTGGACAGGGCCGCGCCTTTACGCTCTTGCTACCGTGAGCTTGGTGACCGCTCTTTTTATTGGTGCCAACGCGCACCTGATATCAGTCGCCTTTTCGTCAAAACCTGATTGCGTCCTGCATCCCCCATCAGAAGGCACCGCAGCCCTGCGCGCGGCGAAACCATCATGCTGAGTGATCATGCAAACGACCGAGACAACCGACCACACCCGGACGGTTCTCGCGTCAGTGGCCGCATTCCCGATGTTGTCCCCGCGCTACCGCGCGACAACGCCCGCGCCCGCCATCTGCCTTGGCGCATGGCATTTCACTGGCTTCGGTTGGGATGGTCGGATCTGTGGACGAACCCGGTTCCAAGCTTGCTTTATGGGCTAGGCGTATTTGCCATTTCAACCCTGTTGGTTTGGGCACTATTTCTGTTTAACTACGAATATGCTCTCTTTCCCGCGCTCGCTGGCTTTATGGTGGTCGGTCCGATAATCGCCAACGGACTTTACGAAAAAAGCCGGATACTGGAAGAAGGTAGACACCCGACCTATCTGCGCATGTTTCTTGTCCGCCCGCGATCCGAATATCAGGCGTGGTTCATGGGGGTGCTTCTGCTCGGGTTGATGCTTTTGTGGTTGCGAGCAGCGGTGCTGATCTGGGCGCTATTTTTTGGCATCGTACCGTTTCCCGGCACAGATGAGATCGTGCCGATGTTGTTCACGACGCCCACAGGATGGTCCCTTCTGCTGGTCGGTGGTATCGTCGGCGCACTGTTCGCAGCCTTCTCATTTTCGATCAGTGTTTTTGCCATGCCAATGCTACTAACCGAGCACACCGATGCGCTTTCCGCTATGGGCCTCAGCATAGCTTTGGTCTGGAATAATTTGACGGTAATGCTCGCTTGGGGTGTGATCGTGTTGACGTTGTTCCTGGCATCTCTTGCCACGGGTTTCGCCGGTCTGATCGTCGTGTTTCCGATCCTAGGTCACGGGACATGGCACGCCTATCGCGCGATCCGAGGCGACAAGCTTTAAACGAAAAATTCCGCAAGTTGGTTTTTAGCCCGGCTTGCGGATATCGCAATGGGTGACGTCACCCCCTCCGTCCACCATACGTGAAGCGTTATGTCACGGGGCGGGCCAACAGCCGTAAGACCAGAAATCTAATAGTGGCCAAGAGATGAGGGCGGTGCCAAAGCCCGTCAGAAAGATCAAGGCGGCGAGCGAGATGATCGCGCTGATCTCTAGGTGAGATTTCCAAGATGAATGTGGATCAACAGCCTGCTTTTGCAGTGGATCGGTGAGGTCAAATTCGCGGTAAACCATGAGTGCGTCCTTAGTATATTGGTTCAGTCATTGGAGCTTTGCTTT
>DRFG01000150.1 GCA_011050655.1 Roseobacter sp. | reverse complement strand
TCTTGATGAGGGCGATGAGGTGCTACTTCTTGCCCCCTATTATCCGCAGCATATCGGCAAAGCTGAACTGGCCGGGGCCAAGGTCACCTTCGCGCCGCTGGATGCCGCCAACGGGTTTTCCATCAACCGGGCCTTGATAGAGCCTCTTATTACATCCGCCACCCGCGTGATTGTGCTGATTAACCCGTGTAACCCTACTGGACGGGTATACAGCCACAGCGAGTTGCAGATTATCGCCAACTTGGTGCAGGAATATGATCTGTTGGTGATTTCCGACGAGGTTTATGAAGAAATCACCTACGATACGCCCCATATCTCGATCGCTTCGCTGCCAGGTATGAAAGAGCGGACGATCACTCTTTTCGCGTTTACCAAAGCGTATGCGATGGACGGCTGGCGACTGGGGTATGTTGTAGCTGCCGAAGCGTTGATGCCGCCGCTGTTGAAGATCACAACCAACGAAGTTACCCATGTGAACACGTTTATCCAATACGGAGCATTGGCGGCGGTGACGGGCGATACTTCGGTGTTGGCAAATATGGTCGCGCGGGATCGCGAGCGGCGTGACTTGGTGGTTGGACGGCTAAATCAAATGCCCGGTGTGGCGTGTGGCGATGTTCAAGGTGCGATTTATGCATTTCCCGACATTAAGGCGACTGGGTTAAATGCCCAAGAATGTGCTGACCGCTTACTGCGCGACACCGGTGTGGTTGTTGAAGCAGGCAGTTTCTATGGCGCAGCAGGCGAAGGGCATCTGCGCGTTTGTTTTGGCTGCGCTGAAATAGATGTTCTGACTGACGCGATGGATCGCATGCAGCGCTTTTTTAACAGTCTCTAAATAATAGGAATAAGCTGATCGAACAGTTTGGCAACGTGATGTTCGGTGGTAATAGCTCCGGGTGACAGACGCAAGATTTGCCCGCGGGAATCAACGTGAATGGACAATTCGCGCAATCGTTGCACCAGCGTTTGAGTGTCTGTCGTTTCAGGCAAGTCAATCATTACCGAGCCGCCGCGCCGATCCGGCGAACGCGGCGTTGCAACGGTAAGGCCTGCTTGGTCAACCGCAGCGATAATTTGATCAGTAAGTAATCTGTTATGCGCCAAAAGACCTTGCTGTGCTGCGTGCCACTTTAACGCGGGAATAGACCCTAAACAGGCTAGAACTGAAGGCGTCCCATGGTCGAACCGTCGTGCATCAGGGGCATACTTGAACGCGTCCAAACCCCATGAAAACGGATTTTCCTGTGAAAACCATCCGCGCAGCTCAGGGGCGACCTGTTCTATCAAGTCGGCGCGCATTTGTATAATGCCAGCCCCCGGGGTGCCGCATAACCATTTGAGGCTCGACGAAATCGCAAAATCCACCGGGTGATCAGCAAGCGAAAACGGGATAATCCCGATGCCTTGGGTCAAGTCGACACCCACCAATGACCCCATCGCCTTGCCATGCTCCAACAACCGCGAAAGATCGCACCGATGCGAACTGGTAGACGTTACGAAGGTCAATAAAGCCAGGCCGACATCCGGTCCCCATGCCTCAAGCATATCATCGTCTTGCACCCAGAAATGTCCGTCGCGAGTGGGAACGGTGTGCAGCATAAACCCCATGCGTTCGGCGAGACCGTTTAACAAGAAGTGTAACGACGGAAAGCAATCTGCCGCGATCAGCAGTCTCTTACCGCGCAGATACCCGGGGGGCAGGCCGCCGATTACCGAAAAAAGCGCCGTAGTTACGTTCTCTGCGCTGGTCAAACTGCCATCGGGCGCGTCAATTAGGGTGCGCCACAGCGACAGGAACTCTTCCCTTTTGGTCAGGACTTTGGACCACTGCCTATCATCTGCCGCCCCCCAAATGTCAGCAAATTCAGCCATGGCCTTTGTCATCTGGCCGGCCTTGTCCGGGTACTGACCAATCGAATGATAAAGAAAGTATGCGTGATCCGTCATGGTTACCCCAGAATAGTCTCTTATATTATGGTGAACGTAATTTTAGTTGCAAACGCATATAACGCTTCCTAGCATCTTACCCAACACACGTGAAGCGGTACAGGATAGGGAGAGAAGACAATGAGCGGCGCAAATAGTCTGACGAACCTTGCCATGATGTTGGCATCAGGTGACGTGAAAGTGGTCGATTGCACTGGCATATTGGGGCCGGACACACCGATCCTCCGGCTGCCTGAGGATTTCGCCAAGAATACCCCCAAAGTCGAAATTCACAAAATCAGCGAATACGATGAAGACGGGCCGTTCTTTGCGTGGAACTGGTTAAAACTGGGCGAACATTCCGGTACGCATTTCGACGCGCCTCATCACTGGATCACCGGCAAGGATCACGACGACGGGTTTACTGATACTCTTGATGTGCAACGGCTCGTTGCTCCGTTGAATGTGATTAATTGCTCTGAAGACACTGCCAAGAACGAAGACTTTCTCTTAACTGCCGATGCCGTAAAAGCATGGGAGGCGGATTACGGCGATATCGGCGCTGGTGAATGGGTCGTGATGCGTACCGATTGGGACAAACGTGCGACTGACGAAGCCAAGTTTTTGAATGCCGACGACTCTGGCCCTCATAGCCCTGGCCCGACGCCTGATTGTATCGAATATCTTTTGTCAAAAAGGATCGTCGGATGGGGGACGCAGTGCATAGGTACTGATGCCGGACAAGCCGGCGGAATGGAGCCCCCATATCCTGCGCATAATTTACTGCATCGCGACAATTGCTTTGGATTGGCTAGTCTTGCAAATCTTGATCAACTGCCTGCAAAGGGTGCGATCCTGATCGCAGCCCCGTTAAAAATCCAGCATGGGACCGGCAGCCCGATCCGTGCACTTGCCCTCGTTCCCAAAGGCTGAAAAACAGCGCCTCAATTTTCGCTATCTGGTGCTGAAACTGAATAAGGAACTAGCGTGTGATTCTACAGGACATACCGTCACAAAAGGCGCGAAGACTGG
>DRFG01000149.1 GCA_011050655.1 Roseobacter sp. | reverse complement strand
GGCACTTGGTGCTCTCCAAGGCTCTCTATCCGCCATCCGCGAGATTGATCCAAAGCTGATTGATGAATGGGGTCCGAAAGACCGTCTTGACGGGTTTACAGCTGTAAACTCGGATGAAGAGGGGGACGGGTTCGAAGCCCTCAAGTCCAGCATCGAAGATGGAGGCCAACAAGTGCCCATCCTTGTGCGCCGCTCGAGTAGCGACGGGCGGTACGAGGTTATTTATGGCCGCCGCCGCCTCAAGGCTTGTCGTGAGTTGGGACTGAAGGTTCGCGCCAATGTCGAAGACCTTGATGACGCTTCAGCCTTACTTGCCAAAGGACTCGAGAATGCTGCGCGCCGCAATCTGTCGTTTTATGAAAAAGCGCGCTTCGCAGCCGTTATTCAGGTTGCAGGGCACAACACAAAGACAGTGCGGCAAGTCTTGAGCTTGTCAGCGCCCGGATTGTCCCATCTCACCAAAGTCACTCAGAATGTTCCAGACGATGTCGGCGACGCCATCGGCGCTGCCCAAAAGTCAGGCCGCCCGAAGTGGACGGCGCTTGCAGACGCCTTCATCGCGAAGAAAGTTACCGCAAGCGCCGCATTTTCAATTCTCTCGAAACTGGATCCTGATCTCTCATCAGATGATCGCCTCGAGCGGCTCTTGGCAGAGATCGCCCGACGCGGTGCACGCCCAAAAGAGGGCAGGGCGGTCACGCCCGCACCAGGCGTTACGATAAAATCTAGCAATTCATCCGTCACCCTTGCCGTTAAAAAGACTGGCAAGGATGCCGCCTTCGGAGCATGGCTCGACCGCCATCTCGAAGACATCATCACCAAATCCTACAAGGAGTTTACAGCTGTAAACTCGCAGGATGACACCCGAGGCCAAAGCAGAAAGGAGGACGGCGAATAGAAAACCCCCGAAGCCGGAGCTTCGAGGGCTGCAGCGCGTAAGCGCCGTTAGACTAGACACCTAAACGGTAGCAGTCCCCGAATCATCGAACAAGAAAAAACGCTTCCGAGCGCATGGGAATTTTTTGTCTGCCGACAAAATCATGAAAACAATGACAGGACTGGCTCCAAATGGAGCCCACTCGCCAATATATTCGGCGGGGCAGCGAGATATTGCCCCGTCAAAGTGGTCACTCTTGCAGGTCATAGAAGACATCCGAGAGCCCTTGGGGCTCAAGGGGACATCAATTTCCCTCCTGCGTGCCATGATCTCCTTCATCAAGGGCGATCATATTTCTGCCGCAGAAGATGACGGGCATATCTGCTTTGCATCCAATGTTGCCTTGGCAAAGCGGACCCATGTTAGTGTTCAAACCGTAGAACGGCACATCACCAAACTCGTCTCTCTTGGCCTCCTGTCGCGCCGCTCCAGCGCCAACGGCAAAAGATGGGCTCGACGGGATACAAGTGGCCGTATAGTGCTCGCCACAGGACTTTCTTTAATGCCGCTATCAGCGCGATATTCTGAATTTGTTCAAATAAATCAAACTCATAAAGAACGCGCTGCTAATCTATCAATCTTACGAGACAAGTGTGCAATCGCGCTGGCAAGCCTCAAGAGGTATCTCCCGGCCCGCCCAGATCTTGAAGCCTTATTCAACACTGCTCGAAACCTCCTGCGCAGGCGTTTGCCCGAAGAAGCTCTAATGGCCTTGTTGAAGAATATTACCTCCCACATTGAAGAAGTTGCTCCTGATCAGACAGACAATTTGAGGGACACAGCCCCAAAAAATGAGGGGCACAAAGAACCTCATTTGAATCAGTCAGTTAAAGAAGAAGATTCATTTAGAATTGAAGTTAGGCCAGACGAGATGGAACGCGCCTACCCTAGACTCTGCGCTGAACTGAGAACAGCACGAAGCCAAACAGATTGTGAACGTCGAATGAGCGATATCGCAAACCATCTCGACTTAGGTAACCTTTGGTTCGATATTAAAAAACTGGGTCCAGCAAAAACGTTTATGACCCTAGGTTACTTATTAGAGCGCATAGAAAGCATTAAGAAACCTCGTGGCTACGCATTCCACTTACTGCAAGGACTTACCAATGGGACTTTGGCCTGGGACACATTGCTCCAGCCCATGAAAAGAAGAAAGAGTCTGTAGGGACCGTTAGACACTGTTTTGGTTAGTAGTGCTGTGGGAAAGTGAAAGTTTCCTTCTTGTTTTGGGACTGTCTGAAGGAAGCCTTGTGGGGTTTCCTGATGGGTCCGGGTCGGTTTCCGGCCTGTCTGTCCTGACAAGGTACCTCCCATGCAAACAGAAGTATTGCGCGTGCTGCGCGCAGAGGCGCGGTCATGGTGGCGACATCGAGAGCTTAGAAGAACTGGTAGCCTTGATGATGCGCGTCGGCTGGAACGCCAAACAATCCGCCGCGATATTGGGTATCTCCGTGCGGCTCTCAACAATCCCAATGTCTATGTCAGCTGCGGTGGGGGAGGGACCATTCTTCACCTCGGGCTGACAACAGTCTCGCTCTATGCCCCCGTTGAACGCTTCCCGCTCGCCAGCTTGGCTGTCCGGCGTGGAACTCCTCTGATCGACATACGGCACATGCGTGACATCGTTGCTTTCGCAAACCTGCCCAAGGTCACACTGGACGGCCAGGTCGATCCAAAGCCTTGGACGTCCTTCAGCCGTATATCGCTCCTGACATATATCGACGCTGCCGAACGCCTTGGCGCTCGTATCGTCAACGATCCACGCGCAGATCGCGCGGCCTAACCCAACCTTCCCAATCAACCCCAACCGAAAGGAGGCCAGTCATGGCCCGTTCCCGCACGTCCAAATTCGACGCATCCGAAGCCATCACCAATGAACTTATCCGCATCATCGAACGGGGTGTTCTTCCTTGGCGCAAACCGTGGACCGCTGGCGGCAGCGCGCGTCCCTTGCGCCACAACAGTGAGCCCTATCAAGGCGTGAACAACTTCCTGCTCACCATGCGTACGGTGATGGCAGGATATACCTCTCCGTTCTGGATGACTGTGCCGCAGGCAAATACTCTTGGAGCTAAGATCCGAAAGGGCGAACGCTCGTCTGTTGTTGTTTATTATGGCCAGAGTCGAGCGCAGGCGGATGATGATCGAGTTACCAATGATGGCGATATCGAAGAAGCCCGCGTCTTTCGGTTTCAGAAGTCATACCGGGTGTTCAACGCTGACCAAATCGAGGGCTTGCCGGATGCTTTCCACCCGGATGCCTGTTCGGTCCCCGATCATACGCCGTCCGCGCCAATCCTGCATATGCAGGCATTCTTTGATACCATCGATATTACGACGGTCTTTGGTGGAACCGAGGCACGCTACAATCCGCCCGTCGACAAGGTGTTTATGCCGAGCATTGAGCGCTTTAAGAACCCGCTGAACTTTTACGGGGTCTGGGCGCACGAGCTCGCTCATGCCACGAAGGCGCCCCATCGCCTGAACCGAGACTACGGTCTCAGCCGCTTTGGTAACACGGCTTATTCCCGCGAAGAGATCGTCGCCGAGTTGACGTCCTGCTTTCTGGGTCAGGAACTTGGGTTCACCGCGCATACACTCGAGCTGAACGCGTCGTATCTGTATCACTGGCTCCGTGTGCTGCGTTCGGACAAGACCGCAATTTTCAAACACGCGGCGGACGCGCAAAAGGCCTGCGATTATCTGATCGCGAGATCAGAGGCGGACAGGGCAGGGGCCACCGATCAGGCGGCTTGAGAGGTTTGGCGCTGTCGCAGGCCGCGGTTCTCAAAGAGTGAAAGCAAGCTTTGGGTTTTGTGTTTTCAATTTTCTCGAAAGGACAAGCCCATGACCACTTCCGCACTCCCTCAAACCGAAGGCCCCAACATCGCTGCAATCGCGGCGCAGAATGATGCCTTCCGTAAACTCGCCTGCCTTGGCATTGCGCCGGATCAGCCCATTGCCGGCCGTATGCATGTCACACGGTCTCTTGCTGAAGCCGAGGATGGCTTCATGGCTGAGGCGGTCAAAGCAACAGGTGAGTTCGACGTCTTTGAACCCGAGAATGATCCAGACGGATGCCACGACTTCGGCGCCGTGGATATTCGGGGGCAAAAGGTCTTTTGGAAGATTGATCTCTATGAGGCGGATAGCGATTTCCGCTACGGTGCTGAGACCCCTGACAATCCCGCAACCACCGTGCGCGTCCTAACCATCATGATGGCTTCCGACTGGTAGGGCAGGAGGCCTAACCTCGCAAACGAAGCACAATCTGAAGGCTCGTCGACCCTCTCCAAAGGGAAAGCGGGCCTTTTTCCCGTGTGATCCTCACACCCGGGGATTGGTCAGGCCGTTCCGAATGTCCGGGGCGGAGCAAACATCTCAAAAGGATATCACATGACACATGCACTCAAATCAGTCGCCGTCGCCATCGGTGATCTCACATCTCATCCAGCCAACGTGCGCAGCAATTCACCTGAAACTTACGAGACAGAAGCTATCGCTCACCTCACCGCCAGCATCGGCGTTCTGGGCATTATTCAGCCGCTGCTGGTTCAAAAGATCGATGGAAAGTTCGGCGTATTGGCCGGCGGTCGGCGTAGCGCTGCCTTAAACGAACTGGTCGCTGACAAGACCGCCAAGGGCTTCGCCAACAAAACCAAGATCGAGTGCCGCTTGGTGCCCGACGACTGCGATGTGACCACGGCCTTGTCCCTCGCAGAGAACATCACCCAAGCTCCGATGAACGCCATCGACGAGTTCGAGGCCTTCGCGCGCATGATGGAGGTCGATGGGCAGTCACCTGAGACGATTGCCAAGACCTTCGGCACCACAGTCGCAGCCGTCAAAGGTCGCTTGCGCTATGGTTTGATCCATCCAGATATCCGCGCAGCCGCCCGCGCCAAGACGATCACGCTCGATACGATGAAGGCTTTTGCGGATCATCCAAGCCAGGCCGTGCAGCTTGAGGTGTACGAGGCGCTGACAGGCGATGACAGCTATGTGCAGGCCTACACGGTGCGTCAGGCGCTCAAAACCCGCGGTGTGCAGGTGAGCGACGATATCGGGGCCTTTGTGCGCGATGATTACGTGGCGCGAGGCGGTCCCATCGCTGCTGATCTCCTCGAAGAGCATTCGGTGTTGGAAGACATCGCACTGGTCGAGGCCATCATGGTCGAAAAACTCACCGCCGCCGCCGAAGAGGCACGGGCCCAAATGGGGTTTGCATGGGCTGAAGCTCTGGTCCGCTACGACTACGCCACCATGGCGGAATATGGGCGCGTCTATCCCGGTCCGATCGAACCCGATGCCACTGGTCAAAAGCGCGTGGATGCGATCACCGATGAGCTGGAGACACTGCAACGCGAGATGGAGGACGAAAACCTCGAGACGGATGCCTACAACGCCCTCTACGATCGCGTCGATGTGCTCGAAGAAGAGGCGCGGGATCTGCAAGAAGCCTATAGCACTGAGGACCTCGCGCAGGGTGGGGTTATCGCATCCTGGTCAAACGGCAAGATCACGCTTCATGTCGGTCTGGTACGGCCAGAGGACAAGCCTGAGGCAACGGCGCAAACAACCAGCGCCGGCGGCACGACAGACAACGTCGAAGGGCAGGGCGCAGACGCAATCGTCTATCCCGCCTCGCTGACCCAAGACCTCAAGACAGAGCGGGCAATGGCCCTCGGAGCAGCCATGACCCTGCATCCAGAGGCCACGCTTGATCTGACGCTGTTCAAGTTGATTACGGACGTGCTTGGCGGCATGAGCGCAACCCACGCCGTCAAGGTCGAGGCCCGCAAGGAATACCGCAGCCACGCCAAGATGGACGAGATCGATGGCACATCGCTGGAACAGGTGGCCGAGGCGCATGACGCGCTCGATCTGTCTTGGGCGGATGAGGCGAAGTCTCCGGCAGATCAGTTTGCATCGTTCCGTGCACTTGAAGCGGGCGAGAAGGCCAAACTGGTTGCCTATGCCACCGCCAGCACGACGCAATCGTGTTTTGCCCGCAGCGTTCAGAGCGACAGCCTGATGTTTGATTTCGAGATCGAGGTCATGCCCGACGTTCGCGCGCATTGGACGCCGAACGCGGCGCTGTTCAACCGGTTCAAGAAGGCGTGGCTGCTCAAAATCCTTGGTGAGGAGCTCGGCCTTGCACAGGAGGCGGTGACATTGGCCTCCATGAGCAAAAAAGAGATCGTCGCCTTTTGTGACAAACTCTTCGCCGAGCCATTTGCGACCCTTACGGAGGCGCAGCAGCGGGCAGTTGCGGCGTGGTGCCCGCCGATGATGCAAACGACTGGTGGCGCCAGCTTGGATGTCGACGCGGAAGAGACCGCTCAAGCAGAGACGGTTCAGGCAAAAGCCGCCTGATCCACCGAGGTGACCCGCGCTTGGGAACAACCAGACGCGGGTCATCCCACTCCCTAACAACTCCCAGAAACAAGCGGCTCAGGCCGCCGTTTATGAAAGACATCCCCATGGCTATTCTCAAGTTCTCCGCAACAGCTGTTGTCGCGCAAATCGCGCATGCACGCTCCTGTGCAACCTTCCTGCCCAATTGGAACGGGCCAATCGATAAGCCGGCCCTGATCCTCATCGTTGGGAACGGCGTACATCTGCGCTCCAACGGCATTGACGGATCTACCACCCGCATCGTCACCACCGAGCAGTCCGATCCCAGCTTTGCCTTTGCGAACGGCATCAATCCGTTTCGGGACAGCGATTGGATGGCACAGCGTCAAATGGCGTTTCGCGATCTGACCGGGCAGTTCTACACAGACATTTTGGACGATGTGCAAACGCTCATTGATCGCGGGCAGGGAGCTATTCGGTTGGCGACAGACGGCCATTCGATCCGAGTCTTTGTGCGCCGCGCGTCGGATTTCTTGATCGGCGGGACCTATGAGGTCCCATCCGGTCTTGGTGGGCGGTTTCGGGTGATCCTTAAGGACGCCTGCGATATATTTGCCATTGTTCAGAACTGCGGCAACTGCGAGGACTTCGATGCGATGCAGCCCTACCGCGTGCCGCTCGACGCTCTTATGGAGCTCGAAGATCGGAGGGCAGCATAGTGGGATGGCTGTTCTACACCGATCGGCGGGTTCAGAGCTACGCTGAAGAGAAGGCGGAGATTACACGTCTCTGCACCTTTGAGACGGATACACGCCGCACCACACTGGTCAAAGCCAGCAAAGTTGGCTCGACATGGTATGCGGCGGCGAAGGTAGAAAGCCTCGATGGCACGTCTTTGGAAGACAGGACCTACATGATTGATGATGATGGATCATTCACCTTCGGTGCAGTGTTCCTGACGCGGTACGACGACGGGTGTTGGGGCTACAAAGATATGGGGGAAAGCGCTGGTCCCTGCGAATCCCGCGCGCCGCTAAGTCTTCTCAATCTCCTGTCCGAGTTGAAAGACCCCGACAGCTACGCCCACGCTTGGCGGCAGCGGTGCCGGGACTGGGCCGCGATCCCTGCCTACGCAGAGGGCGACAAGATCAAGCTCGCCTCCCCTGTGACACTCAGCGATGGCAGTACCTGTCAGATCGTCACAGCAACCCATTACAGGCGCGGGCGTCAAAAACGTAGCTGCTACCGCATTGAGGAAACTGGCAGTCTTGTGCGGCTTTCAAAGGCATCACTGGCGGGATCGACCCTTATCAGTCGCGAAATAGCTGAGGGCAGTGCGGTGTTGGCAGAGTTTTTTGCCCAGCAGGTGCCGTAGGAGCCCCCACAGCGCGTTCTCCGCGTTAGGGGCCTCCTCAGCGCTGCAAAGCGTAGAGGGGGCTTTTTGTCCTGTTAACCTCAACCCGGATCACAAAGGACAGAAATCATGGCCCATCCCAACCCGAAGCCCTCCAATCAATCTCCATCTAACGCTCAGCTTAAATCAGCCCTGTCGCTTATCGCCGCCGAGCTCGCGCGCGGTCCTCTGCGCAGTTCCTCGCTTTCAAAGATCATGCACGACGCCTTTGGCGGTAGCGATGCCAGCGGTTCATGGAACTGGCGCATGGCCTACGACATGATGCAGGCCGCTGCGGTTCAAACACTTCTCTTGGATGCGAACGGGTCAGACCCACTCGGTGCCGCAAAAAGCCTCGCGATGCGGCTTTTGACTGAAACACGACGTTCCGAGCAACAGATCCGCCTGCAACAGTTCTCGACCCCGCTGCCTTACGCGGCCCTCGCCGTGCGCGCGGCGGCGATCCGCAGTGGTGAGACGGTACTGGAACCTTCTGCGGGAACCGGTTCGCTGGCGGGGCTCATGAAGCGGGCAGGCGGCATTCTCATGCTCAACGAAGTCGATCCGTTTCGCCAGCGGCTGCTCGATGTGGTGTTCGACGCGCAGGCGACGGCGCATGACGCCGAATATATCGATGATCTACTGACATCAACAACAGCCCCCAGCATTATCGTTATGAACCCGCCGTTTGCATCCTCGGTCGATCGCTCCCGTGACAAGCATATCGCTGCCAAGCATCTCATCGAGGCAGCGAAACGATTGGCCCCCGGCGGGCGTCTTGTTGCGATCATGCCAATGGGCTTCACGCCTGAGCGCGACGCAGCGCATTGGACGCGGGCGATGAGCCTTCTTTCCCCGCGGCTTGCCCTAACCATTCCCGGCCAAATCTATCGCAAGCTCGGCACGAGCGTGGATACGCAATTGATGGTCTTCGATAAAGTCGATGAGGACGTCGAGATAATCCGCACCTCCGTTGATGATCTGGATGTAGCGGTCAGTATCGTGGACCGGATCGCCAAGGCGCGTCCGATTGTAGCGTCTGTGACGTCGGCGCGCTCGTTGCATGTCGGGCGCCCTCTGACGCGATCTGCGCCTCACAAAGTGCGCAAGCCTGATGCATCAAATTCAACTGCTGCCAAAACACCTAAACACGCAGCGACACCGCTGTCGTTCACTACGCTTGAGACGCCACGCGAAAACACTCCCATCTCCGAGATTTATGCCCGCTATCGCCCACAGCGGATCGACATTGCCGGCGCGCAGGAACACCCAACGCCGCTGGTTGAAAGCATCGCCATGGCGTCTGTCGCACCACCCGTTCCTTCAATCGCAGCAGCCGAGGGTCTGCGGCTGCCGAACCGCTTGATTGCAGAGGGTCATCTCTCGGAAGCCCAGCTTGAAACCATCATCATGGCCAATGATGCCCATGCGCGCGATTTGCCCGGCAAGTTTACCATCGATGATGACCAGACCAAGATGCTGCGCAGTGATGAGGATGCGGAGGCACGTGCCTACCGCTTGGGATATTTCCTCGGTGACGGCACCGGCTGCGGCAAGGGCCGCGAGTGCGCAGGCCTCATTCTGGTCAATTGGCTGTCCGGGCGGCGCAAAGCTGTCTGGGTGTCAAAATCCGCAACGCTGATTGAAGACGCCGTGCGCGACTGGACCGATCTTGGAGGCTCGCCCGCAGATATCCAGCCGCTCTCGAAATGGAAGCCCGACCAGCACGTCACCATGGGCGACGGTATCCTGTTCGTGACCTACGCCACGCTGCGCTCCGCCGGCAAATGCGGCACCACGCGCCTGAACCAGCTTCTCGACTGGATGGGGGACGACTTCGACGGCGTTCTCGCCTTTGATGAGGCTCACGCAATGCAAAATGCGGCTGGATCGGAGCAGGGCAGGGGGGCAAAACCGTCCCAGCAGGGTCTTGCAGGGCTGCGCCTGCAACTCGCCACTCCGCGCGCTCGCGTCTTCTATGTCTCGGCGACGGGTGCAACATCGGTCCACAATCTCGCCTATGCATCCCGGCTCGGGCTTTGGGGCCAACGGCCTGAATATCCGTTCCCGAGCCGCGAGAGCTTTGTCTCAGCGATGGAGGCGGGCGGTGTGGCGGCCATGGAGGTGGTGGCCCGCGATCTCAAAACACTCGGGTTCTACACCGCGCGTGCGCTGAGCTTTGACGGGGTCGAATACGATGTGCTGGAACATGCGCTGACGCCTGCCCAAACAGAGATCTACGACGCCTATGCGGGCGCATTCCGCACAATCCACCATAACTTAGAGGCCGCACTGACCGCGACAGGTGTCAATGATGCCTCGGGCGAGACAAATGCCTCTGCTGCAAAAGCCTCCGCCAAGTCGCGCTTCGAGAGCACAAAGCAGCGCTTCTTCAATCATCTGCTGATGGGCATGAAAGCCCCGTCGATTGTCAGCGCCATACAGCAGGACCTATCTGACGGCTATGCATGCGTTATCCAAGTGGTCTCGACGGGCGAAAGCCTTTTGAAACGGCGCCTGGAGATGATGGACCCCGATGATGAACTGGTCGAAGGCGCGCTGACACCGCGTGACTACGTGCTCGGCTATCTCGAACAGGCCTTTCCCATCCACACCCAGAAGCTGGTCGAGATTGACGGCACTGTCGTCGCAGAGCCACTGCGGGATGAAACAGGGGCCTTGGTTGTCTCTCGCGAAGCCTTAGCATTGCGGGACGAGGCGATGATGGACCTCATGGCGCTGGCCCCGATCCCCGCGGCACTGGATCAAATCCTTTGGGCGTTCGGGGATGAAGCGGTGGCCGAGGTGACTGGACGGTCTATTCGCCCGCTCAAATCCAGCGACGGCGCGCTCTTTATCGAAAAGCGCGCTGCGAGCAGCAATTCGTCCGAGACGCAGGCCTTTATGGATGGTGACAAGAACATCCTGATCTTCTCGGATGCAGGCGGCACGGGGCGATCCTATCACGCGGCGCAAACGGCCAAAAACCAGAAGCGGCGTCGTCATTATCTGCTAGAGCCCGGCTGGCGTGCGGATGCAGCCATTCAGGGACTTGGGCGCACGCATCGCTCTGCGCAGGTTAGCGCGCCGTTTTTCCGGGTCTGCACCTCGGATGTGCATGGCGAAAAACGCTTCACATCAACAATCAGCAAACGTCTAGATCAGCTTGGCGCGCTCACCAAAGGCCAACGCGAGACAGGCTCGCAAGGGATGTTTCGCGAGGAGGACAATCTTGAAAGCCCCATCGCGCGGTCCGCGCTGCGCGGATACTACGCCGATCTTGCCGCAGGACGTACGGAGGCGATGGGCTATGAGGTCTTCACCGATTGGACGGCGTTGAGGCTGATCGACAAGGATGGCGTGCTGCTCGAAGAATTGCCGCCGATCCAACGGTTCCTCAATCGGGTGTTGGCGTTGCCGATCCATATGCAAAACGCGCTCTTTGCAGAGTTCATGCAGCGAATTGCAGACCAGACCGAACGCGCCCGCGAGGCTGGTACGCTTGATCTCGGGGTGGAGACGCTGCGGGGCGAGACGATCAAGCAGGTCTCAGTAGAAGATCTATGGACCTGCCCGCAATCAGGCGCAGTCACACGTATCATAGGATTGGAGGTGACAGATCCTGTTCACATTGCGCGGGCCGACGGTGCCCTTCGCAACAACTTCGACAAAGTCCCTATGGTCAATCGCGCATCGGGGCGGGCGGGGCTCATCTCAAAACGACCCATGCAGATGTATGACGAAGACATGGTTACCCTGATGCGTAAGGTGGTGCGCCCAACTGGAAAATCCTATCTCGAGGAGGGCAAGTTCGAAGCCTCGGCTTGGGAAGCGGTCGAGCAATCAGAGTTCATCCGGCTTTGGGACGACGAGGCCGACAGTTTGCCCAATACCACCACGACAAAGCTCTACTTGCTCACGGGTCTGTTGCTTCCGATCTGGAAGACCATCCCGACAAGCAACGAGCGCATCTATCGCGTCACGCCCGAGGGCTGCGCCAGCATGATCGGCCGCACCCTCAGTGAGGAGGGGGCCGCAGCCCTTCGGGCGCGCTTCATGACGGGAACGCCGGAAACACCAAGTGAAATGCTGACAGCTGCCCTTGGCACGACAGCACCCGTCGATCTAGGCCGCGGCCTGACTCTGACACGCCGCCGTGTTGCAGGCGATGTGCGTTTGGAGATTGGCGGGGCGGACAAGGGCACCATTGATGGCCTCAAGGCCCTCGGATGTTTTACTGAAATCATCGCCTTCCAGCTGCGGGTCTTTGTCCCGCATGGTGCAGGTGTCGATGCGGAAGCGATCTTGACCCGCATTGTTGGCGATGGGCACCCAAGTATCCGCAGCGCAGCCTGATCGGCGTTGCGGGCGACAGTAGCACTTCCACCAAATGCAGAGACCGCGTGCCCGCCCATATTGGCGGGTGCGCGGCCGGAATTCGTCAACTTAGATGGAGACACACATGAACATTGCGGAAATTAAAACAGCTGTGGACGCAGGGAAATCCGTTCACTGGTCAAACGAGGGATATGTGGTCCGCAAGGATACACTGGACCAGTATCTCATCGTCTTTGAGCCGAACGGCAGTGTCATTGGTCTGACCGACCGCAGTGGGGGCCGTCTGAATGGGCATGAAGAGGAATTCTTCCTTGCCGATCGTGATGTCTGAAACATCCCGTTTGACCATCGGGCAAAGAATGGGTCGCGCTGGTATTGTAGCGACGTGCGTCCATTCAAGCTCTGTACTGTTTGGGAGGTCGGGAGAAAGTTGAAAGCAGGCTTTCTGTTTTGTGACTCCATGAGGGGTCGAAAAGCAATCTCGGGTAGTCTGGCAAGATGTCCGGCCCCGATAACCCAAGAAGGATAAGACCCATGTTCGCAGGAACCCTCACGAAAACCGCCGACACCGCAGCCGCTGTCTTCACCGGCACAATCCACAACACTAAGTTCGACATCGCGATCCAGTTGGAAACCCGCGCAAAGATGTCAGAGCGCAGCCCGGACTATGATGTCACGGCGGTCAATAAATCAGGCCGCAAGGTCCGCATTGGCACAGCCTGGAACGAGACCGGCAACACCAGTGGTAATCCCTACATCTCGATGCAGCTGGATGTTGGTCTGGGGCCATTCCGCGTCAATGCGGTTCAAACGCAGGAAGCGCGCAAAGCCAAGAGTGAAGATTTCGAGATCATTCCGCTGGTCTCAAACGGAACGATGAAGTCTGGCTCAATCTCGGGCGAATTGACTGCGATGGATGCTGACAACGCTTTTGCTGGCTACATCGCCAACATGATGTTCGATCTGGATTTCATGCTGATTGAGAATGACTACAAGACGGAAGAGACGCACCCGGATTACCGCATCGAAGTGAGCTCCCCAAAAGGGAAGCCGATCCGCGTTGGCTCCGCCTGGATGGCCAAAAGCAACCGGACGGGGCACGATTACGTCTCGCTGCTGATCAACACGCCCGACGGTGATTTGCGGGTCAACGCAGTGCAAAACGAAGAGCAGCGTGGCGGGCAGACGTTCTCGATCATTCCGTTTGTGCAGAACGGAGATCAAAAGCCGGACGCCAGCGGTGGATTGGCGCTGGTTGCTTGATTGAAGCGAAACCATCGACTGACAAGGAAGGGGAGCCGCAGCAACGCGGTTCCCCTTTTTTGTGTTTGTATGTTCGAGAGACACCCGCGCTTTCCTAGGCGTTTTGACTGGCGTCCAAATTAGCATCCCTTGTTATGTGCTGGCTTGTCGAACGACAGATCTGTGTTACAATAATATACTAACGTATATTAGATCTTGAGAGGGCGGATGGCCAGAAAACCGAAAACAGACAGCGTTTGGTTCGAAAGCTTTGATCTCGAAGCCGAAGTAACCGCTCTGATCACGCGCATTGAGACATGCACTAAGTTCTCACTTCCAGCCCAAAAGCGCGATCTGGCATTTTCGTACGCGGCGTCTCGGTTGCGTAAATCGAAAGAGGCTTACGCCGATGCGAAGAGCTCGGGCAAGCCTGTCTCCACATCCCGTCGCGACTTTTTAGAAACAATTCAGGACACGATTTTCTTGGCGATCCCGGCCAAAAATGCCGCGTTGATGCCTTTGAGCGAATATGTCCTGAACGATCCGTCCTTTTATCAGGACGCGATGTGTCGCGCGGCATCCCTCACCGAGGACGAGCTCTTTATGGCCCTCTCTCCCATACTCAAAGATATGACGGTGCAGGATGCCCGCGATTTTGTATCGAAGCTTTGGCATGACGGGATCGACGACAATGCCAGAAAATATGCAGAAGCACTGAAGCGCCCCGAGCGTGAGCGTGTTCCACTCCGTTCAGGGCATATTGTGTAGGCTGCCTTCGTCGTCTGGCCTACAGCGGACCTTCATTAAATCTGCGGCAAATGACTGCTCGGTGCAGGTTTCTCGGACGCACTGCGCGACGTTTGAGTAGCGCGTGGCGTTGCCTGGCGTCGGAGAAGCGCTCAAGCGGGAAATCGCGGGGTTGGGCATGGTGGGGCGTTTGTTGCTATGGGGATTTGGGCGGTGGGCTTGCTTT
>DRFG01000148.1 GCA_011050655.1 Roseobacter sp. | reverse complement strand
ATCCTTGACGTCGAACCTCTGCACATCAAACCTGCATCACTTACTGAATGATACAGGCGTTTTCTCCGTTTGAAGTGCTTAAAGTTACCAAAGTAACGACAAGCCGTCCAAACAGTGAAGCTGACACCGAATAATCGCTAAACACTCACGTGCCTCGCTATCGGCGCGATATGAAGAGGTTGATCCATCGAATGAACCAAACCGCCCACATATCTCTTCAGATATCTAATTTTCAAAGAGCGTTGAGACAAAAGAAACCAAGATGCGCCGTAAAACCTTCAGCGCGCCCCGCCTCTATTACCTCTGAATTATTATCCGCTACGTAAACATCCCTTCGCCTCGCAGCTCCGTTCGTCCCGTCTAGCGCCCCAGACCCGCATCGCTGCGTCTCCGGTTAGGGCGTTCTAAGGTTACTTCCATATACCCGCAACCCCTTTTTTAAGTTTAATACGCTTTTTTTAAAATCAGTGAATTTTTTCTTAAAATCAGCATGTTGATTGCAGAAAGCTGCTCAAATTACCCGCCGTGCGCAGCATTATTGCTTTTACCTTGGGTCAATTACCGAGGTCTCTTTTCAACCCCGCAGGTTATCCACAGCGTCAAATCAAAAATGTGGATTACTTAGCCGGGATTTCATCGCTCATTTGGCTTTATTCGCCAGAATCACGTTGGAGATGGGCCGAGTCTGGCGTTTTTTCGGCAGCCTCAGAATCAACAACCCCAGAATCGCTGCCATATAAAGCAGTGGTTCGATCTGAAAGCCTTTAACCAGCCAGATAAAGTGCACGCCCCCTAGAACCACAGCGATATAGGTCAACTTATGAAGCTGCCGCCACTTTGGCCCTAACTTGCGTATCGAGTAATTATTTGATGTGGCCGCGAGTGGTATCAAGCAAACAAAGCCCGCCATACCGATGGTAATATAAGGACGCTTTAGTATGTCCGCCCATATCTGGCTAAGAACGCCGACATCGAGCACCAGCCAGACCAGCAGATGCAGGCACACATAACCGAATGCCAGTAACCCCAACGCTCGGCGGAATTTCATGAGGTTGACCCGAAGATAGCGTCGTGCCGGTGTAATGGCCAAACCGATGACAAGCAGTTGCAGCGCGATCAGACCCAATTCCTGCTCGAGAGCCTTGATCGGCTCTGCCCCCAGCCCGCCGGTCTGACCCTGATACACAAGCCACGGCACCGGAAACATATAAGATATATAGAGAACCCAAGTGGGTACCCGCCGGGCAAAAGAATTAAACGCATCGATGATAGCGGACATATTCTTATTTCAATCCAAGCAAACGCTAGGTGTCTTTGCTCAGATCCATACCGGCGTAAAGTCCTGCGACCTCTTTTTCGTAGCCGTTGAACATCAAAGTCGGCACGCGACGGGAGAATAGCCCTCCGCCGATGGGCCGTTCGCTGGATTGCGACCAGCGTGGGTGATCCACCTGCGGGTTCACGTTACTATAGAAACCGTATTCGCTAGCGTTGGCTTTATTCCAGCTGGTTGCGGGCTTCTTGTCGGTCAAAGTGATCTTCACGATGGATTTGATCGACTTATAGCCGTATTTCCAAGGTACCACCAAACGCAGCGGCGCACCGTTTTGCTTGGGGATATCCTTGCCGTATATGCCTGTCGCCATAATGGTCAAAGGGTGCATCGCCTCGTCTAGGCGCAACCCTTCGACATAAGGCCACTCCAGCACCGGGAGAGAAACCCCGGGCATTTCAGCTGGCCGTAGCGCCGTTTCAAATGCAACGTATTTCGCGCCAGACTGCACCCCTGCCATGGCAAGAAGGTCTGACAGTTCAAAGCCGTTCCAAGGTACCACCATCGACCATGCTTCAACACAGCGGAATTTGTATAAACGCTCTTCGATGGTCATGGCCTTGATAATGTCTTCGAAAGCGTATGCGCCGGGTTTATCGACCATCCCGTTGATCTGCACTGTCCAGGGCTTGATCGTCAAAGCATTGGCATACTGGGCGGGGTCATCTTTGCCAGTGCCGAATTCATAGTAGTTATTGTAGCTAGCTATGTCTTCGTAACTGTTAGGTTGCAAACCCTTCGGTGCCGCCGCAGCCGTGGTCCCCGTGCCCGCCAGACCAATTCCGGCCAACGCACCGCCGATAATCTGACGGCGGTTCATGAATAGGTCTTCAGGAGTGACGTCGCTGTCCTTCAGTGTATTGATCCATCTGTGGGCCATATCGCGAGATCCTTACTCGTTATCATCATACGTAGGGTGCATTTACGTCACTATACCTACTGCGCATCAGTTAAGGGACCAAACGTTAAGCCCCTTCGTTACAACTATTACACCGCAATGTTAGAGCATGTTGTTATAAAAAAAGGCCGAGGTAGCTTTTACCTCGGCCTCTGTTGCAAGGACCCTTCAGTTAATGAACGGTCGCATCATCCGGTTTGGTGCGATTGCTTGCGGCAATCCGGTTTCCGATGACGAGGCCTTCGACCCCGGCAGAAACGGGTATCAGATCCCCGTCAAGCACGTCGCCCGCCAAGATCATTTCAGCCAGCGGATCTTGCAACGTCCGCTGTATCACCCGCTTAAGAGGCCGAGCCCCAAATACCGGATCATAGCCCTCATCAGCGAGCCACTGCTTGGCCCCCTCATCCAGCTCCAAGCCAATCTTGCGACCTGCAAGGCGCTTCAACAGACGACCAATCTGAATCTCGACAATCCCGGTCATATCTTCACGCGCAAGGCGATCAAAAATGATGGTCTCGTCCAAGCGGTTCAGGAACTCGGGGCGGAAATGGCCCCGCACCGCGTCCATAACATCCCGCTTGGCCTGCACCATGTCACCGCCCTCTGGTAGCTGGCTTAATGCCTGGGCGCCAAGATTGCTGGTCAGAACGATCAGCGTCTGCTTGAAATCGACCTTACGACCCTGACCATCGGTCAGCACACCATCGTCCAAAACCTGAAGCAGCACGTTGAAGACATCCGGATGCGCCTTTTCAACTTCGTCGAACAGGACAACCTGATAGGGTCTGCGCCGCACAGCCTCGGTCAATACACCACCCTCGTCATAGCCGACATAACCGGGAGGTGCCCCGATCAGACGCGCCACGGCATGTTTCTCCATGAACTCGGACATGTCGATCCGCACCATCGCGTGCTCGTCGTCGAACAGAAACTCGGCCACGGCTTTGGTAAGCTCGGTTTTACCCACACCGGTTGGCCCAAGGAAAAGGAAACTACCCAAAGGGCGTGCCTCGTCATTCAGACCAGCCCGCGCACGACGCACCGCATTAGCAACGGCACGTACCGCTTGGTTCTGACCAATGACACGGTTGTGCAATTGGTCTTCCATCCGCAGCAACTTATCCCGCTCGCCTTCCAGCATGCGGCCCGCAGGAATACCGGTCCAACGTTCGACAACACTGGCGATCTGGTCAGGGCGTACGGCCTCTTCGACCATCTTATCAGCTTCGCTGTCGTCGGCTTCGCCCAGCTTACGCTCAAGCTGCGGGATCACGCCGTATGACAGTTCTCCGGCCTTGGCCAAGTTACCTTCGCGTTTGGCAATATCCAGCTCAGCACGCGCACGATCCAGTTGTTCTTTCAACTCGCGCGCACCTTCAAGACGGTCACGTTCGCCCTGCCACTGCGCAGTCATCGCATCGGCTTTTTCCTGAAGATCGCCCAGCTCTTTTTCCAGCTTGTCAAGCCGGTCCTTGCTGGCAACGTCGTCCTCTTTCTTCAAAGCTTCGGCTTCGATCTGCAATTGCATGATCTGACGGTCCAGCGCGTCCAACTCCTCGGGCTTGCTATCCACTTCCATCCGCAGGCGGCTGGCCGCTTCATCCATCAAGTCGATGGCTTTGTCAGGCAGAAACCGGTCGGTGATATAACGGTGCGATAAAGTCGCTGCCGCCACAAGAGCCGAGTCGCTGATCCGGACGCCGTGGTGCAGTTCGTACTTCTCTTTAATACCGCGTAAAATACTGATCGTATCTTCTACCGTTGGCTCACTAACCATGACCGGCTGAAACCGCCGCGCCAGCGCTGCGTCTTTTTCCACGTACTTACGATATTCATCCAGCGTGGTCGCGCCGACGCAATGCAACTCACCACGCGCCAACGCAGGTTTGATCAGGTTGGCCGCGTCCATCGCACCATCCGCCTTGCCTGCACCAACCAATGTATGCATTTCGTCGATGAACAAAATCACCTCGCCTGCAGCTTCGGTCACCTCGGTCAGAACTGCTTTCAAGCGCTCTTCAAACTCGCCGCGGTATTTAGCACCCGCGATAAGGGCACCCATGTCTAAAGCGAGCAATCGTTTGTTGCGCAACGATTCTGGCACATCGCCGTTTACAATTCGCAGCGCCAAGCCTTCGGCAATCGCAGTCTTACCAACGCCAGGCTCACCAATAAGGACCGGGTTGTTTTTTGTTCGACGACTTAGAACCTGCATGGCACGACGAATTTCCTCGTCTCGACCGATGATCGGATCTATTTTGCCTTCGCGTGCGCGCTCGGTCAGATCAAGACTGTATTTTTTCAAAGCTTCATAGCCGTCTTCGGCGCTTGCTGTATCAGCGGTACGTCCTTTGCGGACATCGTTTATCGCTGTGTTCAGGCCCTGTGCTGTCACCTTTCCGGCGTCCAACGCGTCTTTCGCCGCAGATTTCACCATGCTCAGCGCCATTAGAATACGTTCGACCGGCACAAAACTGTCACCCGCCTTTTTGGCCAGAGCCTCGGCTTCAGCTAAAACCTTGGCTGTGGTGTTATCCAAATAAATCTGCGCCGCATCGCCCGACACTTGGGGTAACTTGCCCAAAGACAAGGCAAGGGCGTCTGTAACACGCGCAGCATTTCCCCCAGCGGCGGCGATCAAATTGCTCGCCAACCCTTGGTCATCGTCCATCAATGCTTTCAACAGATGTTCCGGCGTCAGCCGTTGGTGGCTCTCACGCGCCGCTATAGTTTGCGCGGCTTGAACGAAACCGCGCGATCTTTCCGTGAACTTACTCAAGTCCATGGCACTCTCCTTTATCATTAAGCGATCACCTTCGCGACGCCTGCTACGCAGCACGTCCCCTTGTGAACCTTGACTGAAATTTGGGGACAAACAGATTATTTTCAAGGGAAGGCCAGCAAAAACACGTCAACATAAAACTTGCGAGATATAACGCATTTATCACGAGATGGTGAAATCCGGCCACAGCCAGAACCCCCTGATAACATTCAAATAAATATCTGTTTCGCAATTATCCGCTTATGGCAAGTAAAATCAGAATTTGACTCAATTGACTGTTTTTAAATAACAAATAATAATTATCCACAGATTCAGGGTGTTGATATGGAACTTTTTAGTCACATCTGGGTTTTATCGATAGAACAGCACGACAATCGGGCCGACACGCAACACGAAGTACAACAATCGCTGAGGTACAAAAAAATGCAGACACGCCAAATCCAGATGAACGACGTTATGTACAATGCCGCCGAACAGTGCTTCGAGGCTTTGGTGACCATTCATGATGGCGATTGCTCTCGCAAGTATGCCTGTTCGATCAATGCCCCCATGACGATGCCGTTTGCTGAAGCCGCTCTGGGGCTGTCAAAGCAGGCCGAACGGCGGCACCTTGGCCGCGGTGGTATGTATTCTGAATTACGCGTTCAGCACCCCGCACCTCGAAACGGACGCCCCCGGTTTGATCCAAAAGCTTGGTTAGAACATGTCGTCAAGCTTCCCGGCCTTCGCGCCGCCTGAGATTCTTATTTGGTGGAACTGCCTCTGTACCTGTCCCGGTATAGATTTCTGCCAATGCCAGAGACATTTGCCTGCCTGCACGTCTCTGATGACTGCCCGGATAGCCTAGCACTATCCGGGCTTTTTTGTTTTATGGACAGCAGCACCTGGACCCCGTAAAGCGGGTTCGTTTGACTTACCCTGCACCGGAGCCTGCCCATGCCTGATGATCGCCTGATAGTCGCCCTTGATGTCCCACATGCCGTCGCAGGCTTGGAGCTTGCGAAGAAGTTGGGCGATCAAGTTGGTTTTTACAAAATTGGACTTGGAATGCTGACCGGCGGTGGCCTGGCTTTGGCCAATGAACTGGTCCAAGAGCATGGCAAGCGTATCTTCTTGGATATGAAGCTGTTCGACATTAGCGCCACGGTAGAAGCTGCCGTGCGCGGTCTTGCACAATTCGATCTAGATTTTCTGACTGTGCACGGGGATCCGCACGTCGTACGCGCCGCGATGGAGGGCACCGCAGGGTCAAAGATGAAGATTTTAGCGGTGACCATTCTCACTTCGCTTGACCGATCTGATCTGGACGCAGCGATGATCCAGCCTGGTGATATTCCCGATCTGGTCGCGATCCGCGCCGCCCGCGCCCTAGAGGCAGGGGCCGACGGTGTCATCGCGTCCCCTCAGGAAGCGGCGCTGATCCGGGCATTGCCCGAAGCGTCGGGCAAACTGATCGTAACCCCCGGCGTCCGTCCGACAGGGGCCGCTTCAGGCGATCAAAAACGCATAGCCACGCCTGCCCAGGCAATCGGGGATGGTGCTGACCATATCGTTGTAGGCCGCCCGATCTGGCAAGCTAATGATCCGTTAGCCGCAGCCAGAGAAGTGCTGGCCGAACTTCCTTAAGCCTTTCGCAACAGCAAATTTAGTGTGCTTATTGGGTAACAGCCCTCACTTTGCTGAACCCCAGCGGGAATTCTGCCTATGTGATCGCGCATTACTATGGCAACCTTACTGTGGTGATACTCCCCGACGAACTGGTTCTTCCTGAAGTTCGTCACCTCCCCCCGCTGACACGCGGGGGGCCTTTCTTTCCCTCTCTCATTTGCTCTGGCGCGGTGGCTTTGCACCCCGCATATGGTGTACCTAAGCCGCCAAAGATGACGGCCTAAGCGCAGCTTCGTCTGACAAGCTGCTCCTCCGTCATCCAATTGCCGCTGATCAGTCGCGCGCTTAAAGACATGGGGTCGGTATCAGCCGTCAAATGACCATGTTCAACATGGGCCGCGTAGGTTAAACTCAAGCTAACCCAATCCATTATCCCCACGGTTTTCATGCCAGCGCTTTGCCGAGACTGCCTGACCCAGATTGCGCTTTCCCGCCGATGTTCGGCTTGCGGAAGCCCTAGGGTGGTGTCGCACGCCGAACTATACGATCTTTCCATCGCACATATGGATTGCGACGCGTTTTATGCCTCTGTCGAAAAGCGCGACAATCCCGCCTTGAACGGTAAACCTGTCATCATCGGCGGCGGCCATCGCGGTGTGGTTTCTACGGCTTGCTATATTGCAAGAATAAAGGGCGTGAAATCTGCCATGCCAATGTTCCAGGCGCTTAAGCTTTGCCCCGAGGCCATTGTGATCAAACCGCGTATGGACGCCTATGTGGAAGCTTCTCGTGCGATCAGAACCATGATGGAAGAACTGTCACCTGCGATCCAACCTTTATCATTAGACGAAGCGTTTCTTGATATGACCGGCACGACCAAGCTGCACGGTGTGCCCCCTGCGGTCATGCTTGCAAAACTCGTGCGGCGTATGAAAACCGAACTGGGGCTTACCGGTTCGATCGGCCTTTCGCATAACAAGTTTTTGGCAAAACTTGCCTCGGACCTGGATAAGCCACACGGGTTTTCCGTCATCGGGGCGGCCGAAACCCAGACGTTTCTTAACAAGAAACCGGTCAGTATGATCTGGGGTGTGGGCGCCGCTACCCTCAGTTCGCTGAACCAGGCCGGAATTCAGACGTTTTCTGATTTGCTTCGATGGGAGCGCACGGACCTGATAGCCAGATTTGGCAGCTTTGGTGACCGACTGTGGCATCTTGCGCGCGGGCAGGACAAGCGCCAAGTGTCAGCGCACGAGCCGATGAAGTCGATCAGCAATGAAACGACCTTCAACGACGACACATCAGACCCACAAGTCTTGGATGGTCATTTGTGGCGGATGGCTCAAAAGGTGGCAGACCGTGCCAAAACCAAAGGCTTGGCCGGTCGCATTGTGGTGCTAAAGCTGAAACGGTCAGATTTTTCGCTCATTACGAGGCGGGTGTCACTTTATGACCCCACCCAATTAGCTGATCGCATCTATCGCACGGCCCGTGGGCTGCTGGATCAATTGGGTGAACCCGGCCCGTTTCGGCTTCTGGGGTGCGGCATTGCAGATCTTAGCTCCGCCGACGGTGCCGATAGCGCCGGTGACCTGCTTGATCCCGACGCGCAGCGACGCACCAAGGCAGAGCGGGCCACTGACGAGATACGCCAGCGCTTCGGTGAAAAAGCTATCGTGAAGGGGCGTGCCCTGCGTTGACTATTCAGCCGCCAACGGTATGCGGCTCTGTCCGATACTGGCGATCTCGGCCACGACACCCTGCAACGCTTTTTGCACGGCTTCAAAATTACCGTTGGGCCGTATTAGGGCTTCGTTCATATAAAGCGACCTGTCCAATTCGATCTGGACCGCGTGTTGATTACGCGCAGGTCGCCCATAGGCCTGTGTGATATATGCCCCTGCGAACGGCGTGTTGCGTGTGACATTGAACCCTGCCGTCGTGAAGGCGGCTTCAATCCGGTCAACCACTTCTCCGCTTGCGGCTACGCCGAACCGGTCCCCTAACACTACATCCGGGCGCTTTACGCCAAATTTTGCGATTCCATCCATCGCTTCGTGGGGCATAGAATGGCAGTCCACCAAAATGGCTTGCCCATACCGCTGGTGCGCCGCATCCAGCAACCCTTGAAGCATTTTGTGATAAGGATGCCAATGAGTGTCAATTCTGCGCTGCGCTTCCTCGAGCGTGAGCTTACCCCTATAGATCGACCGACCGCTCGCCACGACCCGCGGTATCACCCCAAGCCCAGACGCCACGCGCGGATTATGGCCCTGTTTACGGATCCCATCTATAACGGCCGGGTCCAATTCGTCACAGGCCCGATTCAGATCAAGGTATGCGCGCGGAGCCCCGGCCATAAGGAAAGGTGCCCCGAATCGCGGAGCCACGTTGAATAACAGATCGACGAATGCGTCTTCGGAAGACCTAATGGTATGGTCATCCAATACCGTGGATCGTAGAAACGAAAAATGGTAATTACGCCCGGAATGCGGGGACGCGAACACGACACAGGACCGGTGCCGGTCAGGGTGTAAAACTTCATAAGCAATGTGTGGCATTGGTGCACCTTTCAAAAATGAACATAGCGCAAGTTTTTACAAAGCCAAAACCCCTTGATCATGTCTTCGACTCTATTTATAGACCCCGCTACCGGCGCGGAAATTTCGCGCCCCGTTTTGTTAGGGGCCGTGGTTTTCGTGTTAATAGGGGGTGATTAGCTCAGCGGTAGAGCACTTCGTTGACATCGAAGGGGTCACTGGTTCGATCCCAGTATCGCCCACCACCTAATTCATTGGTCCAGCAACCGCTGGACTGCCCGCAACCCGGCGCTGGCCCGCGCCACGACAAAGGAGAACGACCATGAAGGTTCGCAATTCGCTCCGCTCGCTCAAGAACCGGCACCGTGACTGCCGTGTTGTGCGTCGCAAAGGCCGCGTTTACGTGATCAACAAGACGCAACGCCGGTTCAAAGCCCGTCAGGGTTAAGCTCTGCGCAAGCTGAAAACGAAAAGCTGTCCCTAGGGACAGCTTTTTTCGTTTACGATGTTCTTATTTCAGCGCTCTGCCCCGCATTCGCTGGAATATTGCGTTTAAACGCCTAGCATTAACTCATAATTCTATATGCGCCGCATCGGCGGCTTGCATCCGCTGGCGCAACCATCCGCGCAAGACGGAACCAACCAAAGGAATATTCTATGACCGATCTGCCCGACTACACCCCACCCACCGTATGGGAGTGGGAGCAAGGTAATGGTGGAAAATTTGCCAATATCAATCGTCCGGTTGCCGGGGCTATCGAAGAAAAGGAACTGCCGGTAGGCAAGCACCCCTATCAGCTATATTCGCTCGCGACGCCGAACGGGGTAAAGGTTACCGTGCTGTTGGAAGAGTTGTTGGCCGCTGGTCACACGGGTGCCGAATACGACGCGTGGCTCATCAACATTGGCGAAGGTGATCAATTCGGCTCGGGCTTTGTCGACATAAACCCGAACTCCAAGATCCCGGCAATGACGGACAATAGCGGGAAAACACCGCAGCGCTTATTTGAATCAGGCGCAATTATGTTGAATCTGGCCGAGAAATTCGGCGAATTCATCCCAAAAGACCCAAGCCAGCGTACAGAGTGTATGTCTTGGCTGTTCTGGCAGATGGGAAGCGCACCCTATCTAGGCGGCGGCTTTGGTCACTTTTATGCCTACGCTCCGGTTAAGATCAAATATTGCATTGACCGTTTTGCCATGGAAACAAAGCGCCAACTTGATGTGCTTGACCGCCATCTCGCCGATAACGAATACATGGCCGGAGAATACTCTATCGCCGACATGGCAATCTGGGCATGGTATGGGCAGCTTGTGCTGGGTCGGCTTTATGACGCGGCCGAATTTCTCGATGTGAAATCATATAAGAATGTCATGAAATGGGCCAAGACGATTGACGCACGCCCCGCCGTGGCCCGAGGCCGGATGGTTAATCGCGCATTTGGTGAACCAGAGCTACAGCTGCACGAACGTCACGATGCTGGTGATTTCGACACCAAGACACAGGATAAAATTGATAGCTAAGGCCCAAACACCCTGCTGCACCCAAAGCAGCAGGGTGCTTACCTTATTGTTTTACTCGTGAATTCCTTGTGCTCCTCGGCAGAATCTGTTTCTTACTGTTTAAGTAAACTTTAACGATGCCCAGATGGAGGCTAGAATGACTTTGATAAAATACACTCTGACTGCTGCGCTCATGGCTACAGTGGCGATGCCCGCCTTGGCCGAGGGTCAATTGAACATATACTCTTCGCGTCATTACGACACGGATGAGCGTCTTTATACAGATTTCACTGACCAAACCGGGATCACCATCAACCGGATTGAAGGGAAGGCAGACGAACTGCTGGCAAGGATGCAAGCAGAAGGGGCCAATTCCCCGGCTGATGTCCTAATCACGGTCGATACAAGCCGCCTGAGCCGCGCAAAGAATATGGGGCTGCTGCAACCCGTCGAAAGCGCCGTGTTGGAAGAACGTATCCCGGCCAATCTGCAAGATACCGACAATGATTGGTTCGGCTTTTCGCAGCGCGCCCGGATCATCTTTTACAACAAGGACAGCGTCGATGTACCGCCCGCCACCTACATGGACCTTGCTGACCCCGCATATAAGGGCAAGGTGTGCATTCGATCATCTACAAACGAATACAACCAAACCCTGCTGGCCGCGATCGTTACCAACTTCGGCGAAGAAAAAGCGACCGGTTGGGCCAAGGGCGTGGTCGATAACATGGCGCGCGCACCCCAAGGCGGGGATACCGACCAACTACGCGGCCTGATCTCAGGCGAATGCGAGGTTTCTGTGTCAAACAGCTATTACTTCGCGCGCGCCTTACGCACGGATGTGAACGGGCTATCGGCTGACATCGACCAGATTGGTTGGATATTCCCCGACCAAGAAAGCAATGGTGCGCATATGAACCTGTCGGGGGCCGGTGTTGCCGCCAACGCGCCAAACCGTGATAATGCAGTGAAGTTTCTGGAATACTTGGCATCAGACAGCGCCCAAGCCTATTTTTCTGCGGGAAATGACGAGTTTCCGGCGGTGAAAGGTGTAGAACTCGCGGCATCCGTTGCAAAGCTGGGTGAATTCAAAGCCGATGAGATCAACCTCTCGGAAGTTGCCGAGAACATTCCAACCGCGCAAAAGATCTTTAACGCGGTCGGCTGGAAATAAGCAGCCGCTGCGAAAACGGGCCGTAACGACATTGTGTCGGTGCGGCCTTTTTGCTGACGTGTATCTAGCGTGATGGGCCAACGCTAGCGCTGACGTCCGACCTGCCGACAAATCAGAATTACCGGCAGCAACCCCATGGCAACGATCACCAAGCTTGGCACCGCGGCACCTTCAAGGCGTTCGTCACTGGCCAAGCGGTAGGCCTGGACAGCCAAAGT
>DRFG01000147.1 GCA_011050655.1 Roseobacter sp. | reverse complement strand
TGGTCCGTGGCGAACAGCTTGGCCATCGCGGCCTCCCTCGTGACCCGTGCAGCCCCCTGATCCTTCAACCAGGCCGCACGGTATACAAGCAACGCCGACGCATCCACATCGACCGCCATATCCGCAATGTGACCTTGCACCATCTGCAAATCTGCCAGCGGCCTTCCCTGCACATGTCGGGCCTTGACCCGCGTCAACGCTTCATCCAAGGCGCGTCGCGCAAATCCCAGTGCCGCCGCCGCCACAGTGGACCGGAAAACGTCCAATACTGACATCGCTATGGCAAACCCCTGGCCGGGGTTCCCGATCATGGCAGTCGCAGGCAGCCGACAATCCGTAAACCTTAACGTCGCCAGTGGATGCGGCGCGATTACCTGCAACCGTTCGGTAATGTCGAACCCCGGCAGCCCTGCTGGCACGATGAACGCTGATAACCCCCGCGCGCCCGGTGCCTCGCCTGTGCAGGCAAACAGCGTATACACATCTGCAATGCCCCCGTTTGAAATCCACGTTTTCTCGCCATTCAATATAAACTCATCGCCATCACGCGTCGCCGTCATGGTCGAATTGGCCACGTCAGAACCCGATTGCGGTTCGGTAAGTGCAAAGGCTGATATCGCCTTTCCGGTACGGGTGTCGGGTAACCAGGCCTGCTGTTGCTCAACAGTGCCGAAAAGACTTAACGCTCCGGTCCCAAGCCCTTGCATCGCAAAGCTAAAATCCGCCAACCCGTCATGTCGCGCCAGCGTTTCGCGGATCAAACACAAACTTCGCACATCCAAGACCGCACCGGCCTCAGCGCCGGTATGTTGCAACCAGCCCGCTTCCCCCAGCCGGCGGACCAGCCACCGGCAGGCCCCATCTACATCACTATGATCAAGACCGCCCAAAGTTGCTTCCGCCCAGACATCCAATTCATCCGCCAAAACACGATGCCGGTCTTCAAAAAATGGCCATTCTAAAAAACTTCGATCAGACATCTCAACTCGCCCCTTTTTCATTTTGCCCGATAAACTCCCGCCGGAGGCTCCCGAACTCAATTCGAACACACCGTTCGGGGTTCAATTTCCCTCAAAAACCGGGCGCTGCTTTGCGACGAATGCCGCGTATGCCCGTTCAAAGTCGCCGGTCTGCATGCAGATTGCCTGCGCCTGCGCCTCCGCTTCAATCGCCTGCTCGATTGACATCGACCATTCCTGCGCCAGCATCGTCTTGGTCATCATATGGGCAAAGTTTGGTCCGGCCTGGATCTGCCGTGCTAGCTCCAGCGCATCACTTTCAAGCGCATCCTCGGGAACCAGTCGGTTGAAAAAGCCCCAGCGTTCCCCTTCTTGGGCTGTCATTGAACGTCCAGTGTACAGCAATTCGGCCGCACGGGTCTGCCCGATTATCCGAGGCAAGATCGCGCAGGCCCCCATATCGCACCCCGCTAATCCGACCCGGGTAAACAGAAACGCAGTCTTGGCATGCGGCGTGGCTAGCCGAAGGTCAGAGGCCATGGCGATGATCGCCCCTGCTCCGACACAAATCCCGTCTACCGCCGTAATGATCGGCTTGCCGCAATTTATCATTGCCTTGACGAGATCGCCGGTCATCCGGGTAAAACGCAGCATGTCCTTCATGCTCATGCGCGTCAGGGGGCCGATGATATCGTGGACATCACCACCCGAACTGAAATTCCCGCCGTTGGACCCAAAAATCACGACATCCACATCATCAGCATAGACCAGGTCGCGAAACCAGTCGCGCAGCTCGGCGTAGCTTTCAAAGGTCAAAGGGTTCTTGCGGTCAGGGCGATCCAGCCGGACTGTGGCGATGCCATCCTTGATCTCACATCGAAAGTGCTTCACGTCTTCACGCATTTGTTGGGTCATCCAGAGTTTCCTTATTTTCAGCGGCTTGCGCCACGACAATTAACTGAGCAGCCATCGCACGCGCGTCTGCGGCACTGATCCCGCCGAGCATAGCGTTGATCCAACCCTCGTGTGCTTCGGCCTGTGCCGCGAATTCGCTTTCTCCATCAGGTGTCAGGCGCAGGGTCATGGCACGACGATCCCGCGGCACTGGGACCCGTTCTACCAATCCTTCATCGGCCAGCCGGTCAGCTATCCCGGTGACATTGCCGTTAGACACCCGAAGCACCCCGGAAAGCTGGCTCATCTTCAGACCTTCGGGGTGGCGCGACAGGGCTGCCATCACGTCGAACCGGGGCAAGGTGGTCGTGAATTCAACGCGCAAACGATCGCGCAAATGTGCATCAACGTGACGCGTCAGTCGCAGCAGCCGCAGCCAGAGCCGCAACCTATCCTTAGCGTCTTCACCGTTCATATCTCGCCTCCTGACAGGCTAAGAGTATGGCCATTGACCGCCCCTGCTGCATCCGACAACAGATACAGCGCTGCTGCTGCAACCTCGTCGGTGGTGATGAAACGGTTCTGCGGGCTGGCACGTTTCAGAATCGCGCGGGCCTCATGTGGGGTTTTTCCGGTACTGGCAGTGATAGTCTCGACCGATCTATCCAACAGCGGCGTGTCGATGAAACCGGGGCAGATCGCATTGACGGTAATGCCAGTTCTCGCGAGCTCCAGTGCCAATGCGCGGGTCAGCCCCACAACGCCATGCTTCGCCGCGACATATCCCGCCACGTAAGGGTATCCCTTGAGCCCGGCGGTTGATGCCACAACGATCAGACGGCCTTTTCCCGCAGCTTTCATGCCTGCGACCGCCGCCTGCCAAACATTGAAAACACCGGTGACATTGACCGCCATCAAATTGGACAAATCTTGTGCTTTCGTCTTCTCAAAGGGCGCAGAATGCGCGGCACCCGCATTGGCGACGACCCCGGTGATCGGCCCGCGTTGTTCGGCCGCAGTGCGAAATGCAGCCCGCACAGCATCAGCATCGGTCACGTCACACGAAAGATACGGTAAGCCTTGGGCCGCGAGCGGTTCTTCTCGGCGCCCCAAGATGGTGACGGAAGAACCGGTCTTTGCCACTGCATGAGCAATCTGAGCCCCGACGCCGGTACCGCCCCCGGTGATTACCACATGTGCCATTACACTGTCTCCGGCTGTTCGGCCGCGCGGTCGGTCAGTCGCCACAGTTGGTCGCGCCCTGCCTCGTAAGGCTTCGGCCACAACGCTTGACGGTCCCCGATGGCGGCGGCCTGATGCCAGGTCCAATACGGATCGGCAAGATGCGCACGCGCCACACAGACCAGATCGGCGCGACCGGCCATCAGGATAGAATTGACATGATCGGCCTCAAAGATATTGCCCACTGCCATAGTTCTGATACCGGTCTCATTACGGATACGATCAGAAAACGGGGTCTGGAACATCCGACCATACACCGGTTTTGCCTCGGCCGAGGTCTGCCCCGCCGATACGTCGATGATATCGGCCCCTGCCGCGTCGAACATTACGGCGATCTGCACGGCCTCGTCAGGAGTAACGCCCAGATCCCCCAACCAGTCATGCGCGGATATCCGAACAGACATAGGCTTGGCCGCAGGAAATGCGGCCCGCATGGCGGAAAAAACCTCGAGCGGATAGCGCATCCGATTGGCAAGGCTTCCCCCATATTCATCGTCGCGCAGGTTCGATACCGGCGATATGAACGACGATATCAGGTACCCGTGTGCGGCGTGCAATTCGATCATATCGAACCCTGCACGTTCCGCCATTTTTGCTGCGGTCACGAACTGATCCTTAATCTCGTCCATGTCCGTGCGGGTCATCGCCTTTGGCATTTCATTGTTCACGGACCACGGCACCGCCGACGCCGATAACAATGGCCAGTTACCATCCGGTAGCGGCGCGTCCATGACCTCCCACCCGACCTGGGTCGACCCTTTGCGCCCCGCGTGGCCAATCTGGCAGCAGATTTTCGCATCCGTTTCGGTATGGACGAAATCCGTCAGCCGCCGCCACGCGGCCTCGTGTTTTGGTGCGTAAAGACCGGGGCAGCCGGGCGTAATTCTGCCGTCGGCGGATACACATGTCATCTCGGTATACACCAGCCCTGCCCCGCCTTTCGCACGTTCGGCATAATGGACGAAATGCCAATCCGTCGGTGTTCCATCCACGGCTTTGTATTGCGCCATGGGGGATACGACGATGCGATTTTGCAGGGTCATTTCACGCAGCCGAAACGGTGCAAACATTGGCGCGCGGGCTGGGAGCGCACTGGCCACGCCGGCCTGATCCATGAACCATGTTTCAGCCCCGCCTAGCCAGGCAGCGTCACGGGCTCGCAAATTCTCATGGCTTATCCGCTGGGATCGAGTCAGCATCGAATAATTCAACTGGACTGGATCAAGGTCCAGATAGAGTTCGACATTTTCGAACCATTCGACCGAATTCCGCGCCGCCGACTGCAAACGCAGCACCTCGAGCCGTCGGGCGTCTTCATATTTTGTGAAGGCGGTTTCCAGATCGGCATCCTGAGTTACATGATTGGCCAGGCTGATTGCGGATTCCAACGCCAGCTTGGTCCCCGAGCCTATCGAAAAATGTGCCGTGGCCGACGCGTCACCCAGCAGGACCACATTTCGGTGGCTCCATTTTTCGCACAGTACGCGGGGGAACTTAATCCAAGCCGAACCGCGGATATGACTGGCATTGGTCATCAGCTTGTGGCCGCCCAAGTGGTCGCTGAATATTTCTTCGCAGATCGCAATGGAGTCTTGCTGGCTCATCGTGCCGAACCCGAAAGCGTCAAAGGTCTTTTGCGAACATTCGACAATGAATGTCGCGGTATCTTCGTCAAATTGATAGGCATGAACCCAGATCCAGCCATGGTCGGTCTTTTCGAAGATAAAGGTGAATGCATCGTCAAATTTCTGGTGCGTGCCCATCCAGACAAACGGGCATTTTCGCACATCTATATCCGGTTTGAAAGTTTGCTCAAATTCCATCCGGGTCTTGGAATTAAGACCGTCACAGGCGACGACCAGATCATAATCAGCCATATATTCCGAGGCCGGTCTCGCTTCGGTTTGGAATTGCAGGTCGACGCCCAAACTGCGCGCACGGTCTTGCAGGATCAGCAGCAGCGTCTTGCGACCTATTCCGCAAAATCCGTGTCCCGAAGACCGGATAACCCGCCCCCGGTGGTGCAACGCGATATCATCCCAATAGGCAAAATGGCTGCGGATCTCATTGGCGCTTATGGGATCGTTCTGCGCGAGATTATCCAGAGTCTCGTCAGACAGAACCACACCCCAACCAAAGGTATCATCGGGTTTGTTGCGCTCAAGCACGGTGACTTTCGCGTCGGGCAGGCGAAGCTTTAGCGAGATCGCAAAGTATAGCCCCGCAGGTCCACCGCCCAAGCATATCGCACGCATAGCTTCCCTCCCTTGATACAGGGACGCTAGGCTGAGTCTCAATTTGCTTCAAGTAAAAATATTTTAAATATAAAGCAAATTTACTTTTTCCCTCCTGCCCTTGATTGCCAGACTACCCCCTGCGCCTGCATCCGTACGGCGCAGACTACAGGAAGGCTAACCCCAATGATCCATCATCGGCGGGCATCCCCTAATGAATTGAAATGAAACACACACAATGGTTATCTTCCTCAAGCGACGGTGAGTTGACTTGGCCGGGCAGGCACCCAGATCATATTCCATGATAGGAATGATTTCGTAAGCGTAGCCTCCTACTCTGGTCATTTCCTCGGGAGATCAAATGTTTAAAACACTAGTTGTAAGCAGTCTTTTTGGACTGGCGACACTCACAGCGGCCGCGGCCGAACCTGTATCTGTCAAAGCGGTTATGGTGCCGCAAGAAACAATTCGCATGGACTTTGGCGACGGCAGCAAACACTTTGTTCTCATGGTGCGCCGCGAAGGCAAATCCGAAGGTACAAGTGCGCTTGCGGGCGCATCGGTGTCAGAGTTCGGTTGGCATGACATCGACCCTCCCAAAGATGGGGACCCGCACGGATATCTGCAATTCACCGCTGAAAACGGCGATATCGCAAATATCAAGTTCACCGTAAGGGCCGTGTTCATCAAGGAAGAAGAAAAGCCACGTCTGGCCGATTATGGCTATTGGGAATTGGTCAGCGGCACCGGCCAGTTTGAAAACATGACGGGCATCGGAACGTTGACTATCAAATCGGCATCCGAAACGGATCGCCTGTTCACGTTGGACGGCGAACTGGGCGTACGCCCCTAATATCGCCCAAGTGCAATGACCTCTGCCTCTGGCCTATATCACACCGGGCGTGGCGCCGTGAATGCGTTCGCCCGGTGCCTTGATCACGCGGCAAAGCTGCCGGCTTCGCCCCTCTCGGCTTGACCCGACGCGGCTAGTCGCAACGTTCTTGGAACTTGTCTTGCAAGCTACTAATTCAGTACATCAACGTACCCATTATGCCGTCCAGCAATCGACATGTTTACAGCGCCGCCGGGGGGACAAGAAACTCGTCCTCGCGAATGCCTTAATGAGGCTCGTGTCCCTTCGGCGATACAGTCTTGTTGATCATACAACATGGTGGTTCATCCATAGGCGCATCGGAACGCCGCTCTTCGACCAACTGCTTGAAAAGGTAAGGCAGGCGAAGCGGAAAAGGGCGCTTACCCTGCCACGCAACCTCAAATAGGAATTCTGCATCCTTCATTGGTGCTGCATATGCCACGAAAGCTTAGTCGACTGACTAGAAGTATAAAATATTGGGCTCCGCAAAGCGCAATCTAAAGCGTCGGCCAGCACGAGTTCCAACAATTCCCATACACAACGCGTTGCCGGTGCTTATTCGAAACTTCTTTGAGAACCACAGCCTCGCCCGCAAGAAGGTTGATTTAAGCGTATGTTTTTATGATGAAAAATGGTGCCCCCACACGGACTCGAACCGCGGACCTACTGATTACAAATCAGTTGCTCTACCAGCTGAGCTATAGGGGCACTGCGCGTTCGTTTAGAAGATTGCCGCGGACCGTGCAAGAGGGGAAATCGCAAATATTTTGCAGTTTTACACATCGCGCCAGAAGGTTTATTGCGAAGAAGACATTAAGAAAGTTGAACTGAAATCCCATGCAGTTAATTTTGCACGCAGGTGCCCATTACACTGAAGAAGACCGACTGTTAAAAAGTCTGCTTACCGACAAGGCCATGCTTTCCGAAAACGGGACTTTTGTTCCGGAGCACAGCGTTTACCGAGGTTTGTTTCGCGACACCCTGAACGCGATGCACAAATCATCGGCGTCGGACAGCGCGCGGGACGTGTTGCTAGACGCAATACTGGAAGATTCTCAAGCTGAACGCGTGATATTATCCGACGCCAATTTCTTTCGCACCCCAGCGACAGCGATGATCGAGGGCATGCTTTATCCTGCCGCCCCGGTGCGGATGATGCGCATGGCTCAGCTTTTTCCGGATGACGAATTGCAAATTTTCATGGCTATCCGTAACCCAGCGACGCTTTTGCCTATTCTCCACCAAGTTTCCGCCGACAATTCAGATATGCAGTTCTGGGGAGATAAAGATCCGTTGGATGTACGATGGTCAGAAACCCTGGCTTTACTGCGCGATTCTGCCCCCGAGATCGAGATCACCGTCTGGTGTAACGAAGATGCGCCACTGATTTGGGGCAACATCCTGCGCGAGATGACAGGTTTGCCAGCGACAGTACCCCTTGCGGGTGAATTTGACCTGCTTGAAACCATCATGAAACCCGAAGGAATGGCTCGGTTCAAATCTTATATTGCGGCGCACCCACAAATTACTGGCATACAACAACAGCGCGTGATTGCCGCGTTTCTGGATAAGTTTGCGATAGAAGACGCGCTAGAAGAAGAGCTGGACATGCCAGACTGGACTGACGAACTGGTCGAACAGATGACCGACATCTATGATGCCGACGTTGCGCAGATTCAGCAAATACCAGGTATCAGGATGCTATTGCCATAGTCATGTGGACTCGGCGCAAGATGAAATGGCGTGTCGGCGGCGGTATGTTCAACTTATCCAAAGACCGTCGATCTTGACAGGAAATGCCAAACCTTTGGAAAAATAGTCGTTTCTAAGGGTCAAAAGTTGCCCCAGGGGGTCGCCCGCACCGGCAGTGATAGGCACGTTATCTCCGACTAATTGCAATATCGGCCGCCGTTTTTGAACACAATCGTCCATCGTGTCACGCAGTTGATCGGTATTCACTGAATCATCGGGCAGGGTGTTTATGGCCAATATCTGGCGGGTCCCTACCCCTGCTAAAGCCGCTGCTTCCAGCCAGGCTTGGACACATGTTTGCGCCACGATAAGTACCGGAAATTCTTGGATATCGCGCAGATACGAACGGTGCATTTCTGCTAATCCGATCGTTTGAATCGCATAAGGTTCAACTGAGCTTTGAATCTCAGAAACGGACAACCCGGTTTC
>DRFG01000146.1 GCA_011050655.1 Roseobacter sp. | reverse complement strand
GTTCTTTGGCTTATTACTCGCGAGTTCTACCATGGCGTCATCCTTATAGACCCGGGAACGCGGAATGTTTCGCGTTTGCGCATATTCTTCGCGAAATGCGGCAAGCTCTTGCACCACGGCCAGAAATTTCGGGCTGTTTGTACGGGTTTTGACTCGTTTCCAAGCCTCGCGAGGCGGGGTGATATATGTTTCCGGACTTGTCAAAATTTGGATCTCTTCAGCGACCCATCGCTCCCGGCCTGATTGTTCCAACTTGCGCGACAAGAATTCGTAGATCTGCCGCAGATGTGTCACGTCTGCCAACGCATACTTAGCTTGCGCATCGCTTAGCGGGCGACGCGACCAATCGGTGAAACGTGAGGTTTTATCAAGCGGTTGATGGGCAATCTTGCGCACCAGGGTCTCGTACCCGACCTGTTCGCCAAAACTGCAGACCATAGCCGCCACTTGGGTATCGAATAAGGGTTGGGGGAAGACGCCCGCATCGACAAAGAATATTTCCAGATCCTGCCGGGCAGCGTGGAACACTTTGACCACCGAAGCGTCACGAAACAACGTATAAAGGGGCTCCAGTGAAAGATCTTCTGATAGCGGGTCAACCAGTACGGCACCTGAATCGTCAGTACCTGGCATCGCCAGCTGAATTAGGCAAAGCTTTGAGTAATACGTTCTTTCGCGAAGAAATTCTGTATCTACAGTGACATAATCATGTTTAGCAGCCTCAAGGCAAAAGGCTTCCAGCGCGTCGGTTGTGGTGATTGTTTTCATGAAACTACTTTGAACAGAGGTTTGCCAAGTGGCAATGAATAAACTCATAAATTCAGCGCCATATGGCACCGCGTCAGTTTTCTAGCATCAAAGGCCCGCGATCCCCGGCTGCAAATCGCCGCAACACCGCAGGATATAGCAGATGTTCCTGAATCAATACGCGTTTTGCCAATGCGTCAGGTGTGTCACCAGTCATCACCGGCACGGTTGCCTGCCCCAAAATAGGACCATCATCCAAAGCGGCAGTCACTTCATGTACCGTACAGCCGTGCATTTTGTCACCAGCGTCAAGGGCACGGGAATGTGTGTGCAAGCCTTTGTATCGCGGTAATAATGAGGGGTGAATATTGATTATCCTGCCGGCCCATGCGTCAGTGAATTCATGCGTCAGCATGCGCATGAACCCGGCAAGGCAAATTATGTCAGGCGCATGCGGCACGAGTTGGGCCGTTAACTGCGCCTCGAACGCAGCTCGGTTGCCTTTAAAGGGTCTGTGATCCAGAACTACCGTAGGAATTCCACGTTCTTGCGCCCATGTGATACCCGTTGAATCAGGGGTGTTTGACACAATCACGCATGGCCGCGCCGGATGGTCCCCGGTCATATCCTCTACCAGTGCCCGCATGTTTGACCCGCCACCGGAAAGAAAGATTGCGACCCGTTTGGTCACAGCATCTGCCCTGTATACGTGATTCCCGCTTCGTGCGTGACCTTACCCATCGGGTAAACAACTTCTCCGGCCTCGGTAAGCATGTTTTGCAGCCACTCGGCCTGATCTTGGGCGACGACCAAAATCATCCCTACTCCGCAATTAAAAGTCTTAAGCATCTCGGCTTCCGAAATGCTTCCTATCTCTGCCATCCATTTGAAAACTCCGGGCAGATCCCATGAATCCAGATCTATCTGTGCGCCCATGGTTTCGGGTAATACACGCGGTAGGTTTTCGGTCAGCCCGCCGCCGGTGATATGGGCAAGCGCATGGACCCCCCCTGCCCGTACCGCCGTCAACGCGGGCTTCACATATAGCCGCGTAGGTGTAAGCAATACTTCTCCTAGTGAACCATCTGACCAAGGGCATTGCGCATCCCACCCCAAGCCCGACATCTGGACCAGCTTGCGGACCAATGAGTACCCGTTGGAATGCACCCCATCCGAGGCAAGCCCCAGTAATACGTCACCTGGTTTGACATCGCGTGGCAGGTCAGCCCCGCGTTCCATTGCCCCGACGGAAAAACCAGCCAGATCGAAATCGCCCTCGGTATACATTCCGGGCATCTCGGCTGTTTCGCCCCCGATCAATGCGCAGCCCGAGCCTTCGCACCCTCTCGCGATACCTTCGATGATCCTGGCGGCCTGTTCAGTCTCAAGCTTGCCCGTGGCGAAGTAGTCGAGAAAGAATAACGGTTCCGCGCCCTGACAGACCAGGTCGTTGACACACATCGCAACCAGATCAACCCCGACCCCGTCAACATTGCCGGTATCAATTGCGATTCGCAGTTTGGTGCCGACGCCATCGGTTGCGGCAACCAAGATGGGGTCATCATAACCGGCACCCTTCAGGTCGAACAATGCCCCAAAGCCCCCAAGACCGGCCATGACACCGGGCCTATTTGTCCGCTTAGCTGCAGGTTTGATACGTTCGACCAGCGCATTGCCCGCGTCAATATCAACCCCGGCATCTGCATAGGTAATTGAATTTTTGGTGTTGGTCATGACACGTCCCCGCCGCCTGTTACCTTTGCGAAAACGAGTTATAGCACCCTGCGCAGGCGTGCAATGCACCTAACAAGCTTCAAGGCTTTTCTATGACTTGACGCCGCCGCTTCGTCCGAATACGAAACCGCCATGGCGGGCCTGTAGCTCAACTGGTTAGAGCAGAGCGCTCATAACGCTTTGGTTGCGGGTTCAAGTCCTGCCGGGCCTACCAAAATACCGCTTTTTACACCCGATCGAAGATGATGTTTCTTTCAGAAACCATAGGCTTGCGTTGCCATATCTCTGACCCAGCTCCTACTGTCAGGCGTCTTGGATAGCGCGATTGCTTACGGAGGGAGACATTAATAAATGTCCAAGGCTGCGACTAAAAACAACCTAAACGGGTTTTTTTAGCACGAATTATCACGCAACCAATTGAAATTAATATGTTAAATTTCAAGGCTCGTGCGTTCCAGTTTGACTTGCACAATCATAGTGTGTATGAAAATCTTGTAAGCGTTATATCGTTAGGCTGACCAATAATTTTGTAGATCAGAAATTTTGAGTAACACTTCCCTAGGTGCATCATGAAGTTCAAGTTATTTACTGCGCTACGACGCGTGCCATGCATGTTTAATATGCATCGCTGGCGGCCGAGCCATACTATGCCTGAAAAAGTTTGCAGAATCTGTCACCGCAGGCGGCAAACCTTTAACTGAATCCACCTTGACGGATTCAAACGTCGGAAGGGCCATATGACTCTTCGACGGGAAAATTGCGATGTTCCTGACATTGTCCCGACATGGAACGCTCCGCAGTGCGCACCATGCCGGTATCATAATTATTGAGTAATCAGGACTTCCCCGAACGCTTCCCGGAGATCGCGTTTAAGAACTTTGCCGGTGGCATTGCGAGGCAAGCTATCGGTGAAAACCACGCGGTCAGGTATCTGCCATTTTGCAATTTTATCATCGAAAATAGCTAGGATATCCGCTTCCGAAGGATTTTGCCCTTCGCTTTTGACTGCGATCAGAATGGGGCGTTCATCCCATTTTTCATGACGCGCACCAATAACGGCTGCATCCGAAAGCTGCGGATGTGCGATCGCGATATTTTCCAGCTCTACCGAACTGATCCATTCGCCGCCCGACTTGATGATATCCTTGGACCGATCACGAATCGTCACGTATCCGTCGGCATCCATTGTTGCCACGTCGCCCGTATCAAACCAACCGTCGCCAGTCAGCGTTTCTTCGCGGGTTTTGCGGAAATAGGAATCGAGTATCCAGTACCCCTTGGTTACCAGATCGCCTTGGGTCTTGCCGTCATGTGCGACGGGATTACCCGCCTCGTCAAGAATTTCGAGCTCGACCCCATAAACAGGGCGGCCCTGATTTTCGCGAAGCTTGTTCTGTTCGTCTTGGGGTAAATCCATATGCTTGGCAAGAGGTTGGTTAATACTGCCAACAGGTGACATTTCTGTCATTCCCCAAGCGTGAATGGTTTCAACGCCATATTTCTCACGAAACGTGGTCATCATCGACGGGGGGCAGGCCGACCCGCCTACGACGGTACGTTTTAGGCTGTCAAGTGTGCTGCCGATTTTTGCGGCTTCGTTCAGAAGGCCCAGCCAGATGGTAGGAACACCAAGCGCCAATGAAATCTGATATGTATCGATCAGCTTTACAAGCGATGGACCGTCCAAACCCGGTCCTGGCATCACCATCCGGGCACCAACCATCGCGCAGGCATAAGGGGCACCCCAAGCGTTGACATGAAACATCGGCACGACGGGCAGAACCACATCCTTGGCGGCGATGCCAATGCTATCCGCAAGGTTTATCCCAAAGCTGTGCAGGACCGTGGAGCGGTGTGAATACAGAACGCCCTTGGGGTTACCTGTTGTGCCGGAGGTATAGCAAAGGCTCGAGGCGGTCGTTTCGTCAAATTCAGGCCATACAAACGCGGAGTCACCGCTTTCAATCAGATCATCATAAAACTTCAAACCAGGAAGCTGCGATGCGGCCTCATCGTCTTTGCCTTCCATCAGAACGACGTGCTCGAGATGTTCAAGCTTGTCCCGAATGGCTGCGACCAGAGGCACGAAAGTTTTGTCGATAAACAAAACCTTATCTTCTGCGTGGTTCAGAATATAGACAAGCTGTTCAGGAAAAAGACGCGGGTTGATGGTGTGGCAAACAAACCCGCCACCTGACACGCCAAAGTAAATCTCAAGGTGGCGGCGGTTGTTCCAGGCGATTGTGCCGCAACGCGCTTGCGGTTCCAGCCCTAGTTTCGTCAGTGCCGACGCCAGAGCACGCGAGTTGGCACCCACCTGCCCCCATGAGGTCTCTTCGATCCCCCCGCCCGTCTTGACGGAATATATCTCGCCGCCGGCATGGTAACGTTGTGCATGTTCGATCAAGCTTGAGATCAACAGCGGTTTATTCATCATTTGGCCAAGCATGGCGCATCCTCCCGATTGTCAGTTGGCTGCAATTTGGACAATACATCCATGTCTTGCAAGCGCTGTAGGAGACACTTACGCAGGGTACATGACAGTTATTTATCACACACCGCTTAGCGCAGACCAGCAACGTGCCGCAGGTATGCCCGAACCACAGCCCTTAGCGATGGCAGATCAAGTCCGATTCTCGGATTTGGACACTAATAATCACGTAAACAATACAGTCTATTTCGAGTGGTTTGAACGTTTGCGCATTCGCTACACCCAACAACTGGTGGCGCAGGGATTATTTGATGCCCCCGGCCCGCGCGTGGTGATCAGGTCAGGCTCTATCCGATATCTGCACGAGCTGCTGGAACGTGAAGACTATATCGTGACGTGCCGATGCACCAGTTATCGCAACACCTCTTATGGACTGGCGCAGCAAGTCTGGGTGGATGGGCAATTGCGGGCAACTTTCGACTGCGTTTTGGTGATGCTCGACCCGGGCAGAAACGGGCGCTATGCTTTGACTGACAGGCTGAAACGGCATTTTGAAACCAATGATCTGGCCAAGAGCGAAGGCTAAGCTTCAAAAAGGATACTCCAATGTCGATAGCAACAAGAGCCATGACCAGAGAAGACCGGGGTGCGTGGGAAACGCTTTTTGCGCAATACGCAGCGTTCTACAAAGTCACCCAAACCCAAGATATGCGAGACATAGTGTATTCTTGGCTGATGGACCCAGACCACGGCAGCAAGTGCATTGTGGCCGAAAACCCCAAAGGGACCGCAATCGGATTCACCCATTTTCGCCCCTTTGTCAGTCAACTGCGCGCCGGTACGAATTGCTTTCTGGATGACCTGTTTGTCGATGTAGAGTTTCGCGGATCAGGCGCTGCCCAAGCATTGATCGAGGCGGTCAAGGCGGAGGCCACGGCAAATGGTTGGGGCGTCGTGCGCTGGATAACCGCCGAAGACAATTACCGGGGACGCAATGTTTACGACAAGCTTGCGACGCGCACGCCTTGGGTGACCTACGACATCAAACTTTAAGTTTACTGCGAGAGTATCACCTATGGCCGTGCTTCAAATTACTTCCCTATTGATCGTACTAGCCGGCATTTTCGGCGCGATAAACTATCTATTTCTCAAGTTGCCCTCGTCGATCGGCATCCTAATTGTGGCGTTGATCACATCGTTTGGATTGCTGGGCGTGGATTATATGTCGCCAGGCCTCGGAATAGCTGATTCTGTGCGGGGGATAGTTGCAAGCGTCGATTTCTCGGAGACCCTGCTGGAAGGCATGTTGGGATTACTGCTGTTCGCCGGGGCGCTTCATGTCAAGACTTCGGACTTGCGGCGCGAATGGCTGGCAGTGCTGCTGATGGCGACACTTGGCGTTGCCCTGTCCACCTTCGTGGTAGGCTTCGGCTTTTCCTGGCTCACCGGGATGCCGCTGCTGACCGCACTGGTTTTTGGCGCATTGATTTCTCCCACTGATCCGGTGGCCGTTCTGGGCGTGCTCAGAGAGGCCGACCTGCCCAAATCTCTTGAAACGAAAATTGCCGGAGAGAGCCTGTTTAACGATGGTGTTGGTTATGTGGTGTTTCTGATTCTTGTCGGGCTTGCGTTTTCCCAATCAGGAGAAAACGGTCACGAAGCCACAACATTCCTAGATATGCTGCTGTTGTTTGTTCAAGAAGCGGGCGGCGGGGCGTTGCTGGGACTTGTGCTGGGATGGTTGACCTTTCGTGTTATGCGCCGGATCGACGATTATGCGCTTGAGGTCCTGCTGACATTAGGCTTGGCTTTTGGCGGGTACGAGCTGGCAGTCGCGTTGAAAGTGTCCGCACCAATCATGGCTGTGTGCGCCGGGCTGCTTATTGGTGATGTGGGTGCCGCAAAAGGCATGTCCGAGGAAACCAGAAAATATGTCGACGCCTTTTGGCAGCTGGTTGATGAGATCTTGAATGCGGTTCTATTCTTGATGATCGGATTCGAGGTTTTCGCCGTCGCCTTTGACGGTGACATGCTGCTGACAGGAATTGCTTCGATCATGCTGGCATTGGCTGGTCGTCTGGTTGCCGTTGCTGTCCCGATCAGCATTTTACGGCCATTTCGAAACTTCGACAGCGGCGTCATCCGGATCATGACCTGGGGCGGATTGAAAGGCGGGATTTCTGTCGCGTTGGCACTGTCGCTCCCCGATAGCGAATGGAAGCCGTTGATCCTAACCAGCACCTATATCGTGGTGGTATTTTCGATTATCATTCAAGGGCTGACGATAGCAAAATTGGCCAACCGTGTCGGACGAAATCCCGACCTGATTTAGGGGTCGCGATAGATTTCTTTGAAGGGAATGAGGGGCTCTGCCCCTCAAACTCCCCGGAGTTTAAGGGGCAAAATGAAAAGACGGCTTAGTCTGCGTGCAGCGCGATAAAGTCGACCAGGGCGGCAGTTGAGCCATCCTTGCCGGTGGGGGGCTGGGTACCTTCGATCACCGGTTGCAGCGAGGTCGCGAGTTCTTTGCCCAGCTCGACGCCCCATTGGTCATAGGAATTGATCCCTAGGATTATCCCTTCGACGAAGATACGGTGTTCATAAAGTGCGATGATTTGGCCCAAGGTGAACGGGTCAAGCAGCGGGTATGCCAGTGTCGTCGAGGGTCGGTTTCCCGGAAACAGCCGGTGTCGCGCCTGCCGTTCAAGCTCTGAACCCGTAAGCCCACGGGCAGCCATGAGTTCTGATGCTTCGGACAAGGACCGGCCACGCATCAACGCCTCGGATTGGGCGAGGCAATTCGCGACGAGAAGCTTGTGGTGATGGGTCAGGTCGGGTTCGTGGCCATTTGCTGCGATAAGGAATTCGCAGGGAATGACCCGCGTGCCTTGGTGGATAAGCTGGTAAAACGCATGTTGCCCGTTCGTGCCCGCAGCACCCCAGACCACTGGGCCGGTGTTGTATGGCACGCTGCTACCGTCGATCTGCGTGCTTTTACCATTCGATTCCATTTCAAGCTGTTGCAAATAATCAGGCAGCAACCCAAGCCGTTGGTCATACGGCAACACCGCGCGGGTCGCATAGCCACATATCTGATTGTGCCAGATACCGACGAGGGCCAAAAGCATCGGCATATTTTCCCGCGGCGACGCGGCACAAAAATGACGATCCATTGATTGAGCACCGCGTAAAAATGCGTAGAAGCCGCGTGGACCGACAGCAATCATCAATGACAGGCCGATTGGCCCCCAAACGGAGTATCGACCGCCGACCCAATCTTCAAAACCAAAGACCTGGCGTGGGTCTATACCGAAATCGGCGGTTTTATCTTCCGCTGTACTAAGCGCTGCGAATTGACGCGAGGGGTCACCTCCGTTTTGTTTCATCCAGGCTCGGGCAGTGCGTGCGTTGGTCATGGTTTCGATGGTCGTAAATGTCTTGGAGGCCACGATCACAAGCGTCGTGGTTGCATCCAACCCGCGCAGTGTGTCGGATATATGAGCACCGTCGACGTTCGAGACAAAATGTGTTCTGGGTCCATCGTGATAGGGTGAAAGTGCCCGCACTGCCATTGCTGGTCCCAAATCTGAGCCGCCGATACCAATATTCACCACGTCCGTAATGTCGTCCGCCCGCACCTTGTCGGCAAAGCCACGCATCCGGTCAAGCGTTTCCAGAATACCCGGCATGACATCGGCCCCATCTACCATCACGGGCCCTCCGTCGAGGTTGCGGAGCGCTGTATGAAGAACCGCGCGGTCTTCGGTCTCGTTGATTTTGACACCCGAAAACATCGCGTCCCGCCGCGACGGCACGTCAGCGCTATCGATCAGCGCCAACAAGGCATCCATAGTGTCCTGATCAAGGTTGGTCTTTGAGAAATCAAAGAACATGTCCCCGCTGCGGGCGCTGAATTGCGCAACGCGGTCAGTTTCGTCGAACAACGAAAAAATAGAGCGGCCTTTGACCACAGCGGACCGCTGAATCAGGTCTTTGAACTTTGTCATGCTGCCCAATGAACCTTTGCGTCTGTTAATACCGCGCCCACCGGGGCCTCAAGCGCCGACAGGGTCATCGCGCGCTCTAAGGCGGCGCGTTTTTCTTCGCCAAAGATGATCAAATGTTTTGACATCGCCCCTTGGAGCACACGTCGGGACAAAGTGATACGGCCGATATCCTGGCCAACTACGTCTATCGGACATACTGCGGGAGCGTTGTCTGCCATCGCGGCTTTCAGCCCTATCGCATCGGGGAACAATGATGCGGTGTGCATATCTGCTCCCATCCCCATAACGACCACCGATAACGGCAGGTGGGATTCAATCTTGAGCGACAGGTTTTCCGCGGCTTCTGCGGCGGTCACACCATCAATAAAAAAAGGAGTGCACGATGCGGCGGCGGCTGGCCCCACGAGCAAGCGCTCGCGTAGCAACCCTGCGTTGGACATGGGGTGATCAGGGGCAACCCAACGTTCATCGGTCAGCATCACGTGCACGCGCGACCAATCAAGGTGTACCCCGCTTAGGCTGTCAAACACCGGGCCCGGTGTGGTGCCTCCCGGCACAGCCAAGCTGACGCTGTCATGAGAAAGCAAAGCGTTTTTGAGCTCTCCCGCCAGTAGGTTGGCGACATCCATGGCAAGGATCTCGCGATCGGCATATTCGATCAAATTCATGTAGAATACTCCCGCCACTGGCGTTGGTCGCGCCGCATCAGTTCATTTGCATCTGTCGGCCCATCCGAGCCGCTGTCATAGGGTTTGGGTACGTCGTTTCGCGCTTCCCATCCCTGTATGATCGGGTCGGTCCAAGCCCAGGCAGCCTCGACCTCGTCACCACGCATGAACAAGGTCTGGTTGCCACGGATGACATCCATGATCAGGCGCTCGTAAGCGTCGACCTGTTCAGAGCCTTCCGGCCCCAATGCTTCGGCAAATGTCATATCCAAGGGCACATCCACCAAACGCATGCCGCCGGGTCCCGGTTCCTTGATTGTCACGCCAAGCGTAATGCCTTCGTTCGGTTGCAGACGGATTGACAACACGTTGCGGTGACGCCCGGCGTCTTCGGTAAAAATCGAATGCGGGGTTTCTTTGAACACTACGGTAATTTCGGACGACCGTGTCGCCATACGCTTGCCGGTGCGCAAGTAGAATGGGGTCCCTGCCCACCGCCAATTACTGATGTGGGTCTTCAACGCGACAAAGCTTTCGGTGCGCGAACGTGGGTCGCCCACGGCTGTGCGATAACCGGGTTGCTCAGCCTCGTTACACGGTTCGGCTTGGTACTGGCCGCGCGCAATGTGATGTGGAAGAACCGGATCAAGCGCCCGAATAACCTTGAGCTTTTCATCACGAACGGCATCCGGATCGAACCGTGCAGGCGGTTCCATTGCGATGAGACACAGCAACTGCATCAAGTGATTTTGCACCATATCGCGCATCGCGCCCGATTTGTCATAGTATTCGCCCCTGCCCCCAACGCCTACGGTTTCGGCCACGGTGATCTGGATGTGATCGACATACTGGCTGTTCCAGAGCGGCTCGAACAGCATGTTGCCAAAGCGAACCGCCATCAGGTTTTGCACGGTCTCTTTACCCAAGTAGTGATCGATCCGGTAAATCTGACCTTCGTCAAAATATTTGGCGAGCGTTGCATTCAAGGTTTTGGCGGTTTGCAGATCCCGGCCAAACGGTTTTTCAACGACGATACGGCTTTGGGCGTCCGCCATGCCCCACTGCTGCAACCTTTCTGCAAGATCGCCAAACAGCGACGGCGACACCGAAAAATAATACGCCTCTATACGATCCGAACCGGCCATAAGCTGTTGTAACGCCGCCCAGCCATCCTCACCCTTGGCGTCAATGGCAACGTAGTCCAACTGCCCAAGGAACGCGTCAAGTTGGTGCTTTTCGTGCGCAAAACCCATGTTAAATTCTGCAATTGCCTCGCGGACCATCTCTCGGTAGCCAGTTTTATCCATTTCTGTCCGGGCTGCGCCGATGATCCGTGATGTGTCAGGCATCTGACCTGCACAAAAACGGCGAAACAGGCCCGGCAGGATTTTGCGGCGAGCCAGATCGCCGGTACCGCCAAATATCACCAAATCGAAGGGATCAACCGGAATGACACGTGATACCATGGGTAAGCTCCTTGCCGCGACAGTACGACGTTTTATCTAGCTATAAATAATGTTAGCGCAAACATACTAACATTTCTGCGTTTCACAAGTCTGTGCTCGGCATTACACAGGGTTTTATTACAACTGACCTTCGCCTACATAATCCTATAGAATAAATTAGTAGGGTTTTGTTTTGTATGAAAGATGGTCTTGATGCCAATATTGGTAAGTTTCAGAACCCTTTAGTGACGGCCAAGGGCGAACGCCGCGCAACCGTTAGCCTGACCAATCCCCAAACGCTTTGGTTTAATACCGGCACGTTATGCAACATTGAGTGCGTGAATTGCTATATCGAATCGAGCCCGACCAATGATGCACTAGTTTATATTTCTGCGGCAGAGGTGCGCGATTATCTGGGGCAGATTTCCGAGCGGAACTGGCCGGTGACTGAAATTGCATTTACCGGCGGTGAGCCGTTTATGAACCCGCAGATGATCGATATCTGCGAGGCATCGCTTGCCGCAGGATATGAGGTGTTGATCCTGACAAACGCAATGCGGCCCATGATGCGTAAATCAGTTCTTGTGGGGCTGAAACGTCTGAATGAATCCTATCCCGGTAAGCTGACCTTGCGTATATCTGTCGATCACTACAACGCCGACCTGCACGACGCCGAACGCGGTACCGGTGCATTTGAAAAAACCCTTAACGGTATGCGCTGGCTAAGAGACAACACAATACGCATGGCAGTGGCGGGCCGGTCGGTATTTGGCGACAGCGACGCAGACAGCCGCACGGGATATAACGCATTTTTCTTGGAAAACGGGTTCGATATTGACGCCAGCGACCCTGGTATGACGGTGCTGTTCCCCGAGATGGACGAAAGCGTCGAAGTACCCGAGATCACAACGGCCTGCTGGGACATCCTAGGCAAATCGCCAGACGCGGTCATGTGTTCGAGCTCGCGCATGGTGGTCAAGCGTAAGGGTGCGGAAAAACCTTCGGTGCTTGCCTGTACGTTGCTGCCCTATACGCCCGAATTTGAATTGGGTCACACCTTGGAAGCAGCCGAAAAGGATGTTGCCCTGAACCACCCGCATTGCGCAAAGTTCTGCGTTATGGGGGGCGCAAGCTGCTCTGGCTAATCCGCTCCGCTAGCGCCATGGTGAGTGCGGACTCATCTGCATGTAGGCGGCCCTAGGCAAGTTTCGTCGGTCTCTTGACCCGGTATTTGCGGTCACCTCCCACGGTTACCAACGTATACTGTGACCAGCCGTATATATGGGAGGCCCCCTGTATGCGGGCTTTTTACCTATCAGGGCCCCGATTTAACCTTAACAATTCTTTCGATGATACGCGGCACATGCGAATAATTAATGTTGTGTGATATCAATAACTTGCCAGATTAACTGCAATCAACGTCCTGTGTAAAGACCACAGGCATTGCACCTGATGTACCCCATCTGCTATAGAAAACCGCAAGATATAGAACCAGCAAGAGCTAGGCAGATTACGTGACCGACACGCCAGAACCCCCTGAAAACGATGATAAAATCCCGGCAGCGCGCCCAGTGTATGATGGGCCCACTGTTACGATCGAACACGAGATGCGCACGTCCTATCTGGATTATGCGATGTCCGTCATCGTGTCGCGCGCCATTCCCGACCTGCGTGATGGCCTAAAACCCGTTCACCGCCGCATCATCTATTCAATGTACGAAAAAGGCATTACCCACGACAAAACCTATCGCAAATCCGCGAAATCGGTGGGCGATGTCATGGGTTCATATCACCCGCATGGTGATAGTGCGATCTATGACGCCTTGGTGCGTATGGCGCAGGATTTTTCAATGTCTTTGCCGTTGATCGATGGACAGGGTAACTTTGGTTCAATGGACGGAGATAGCGCTGCGGCCATGCGCTATACGGAATCGCGCCTGGACAAAGTCGCGTCTTTCATGACCAGCGATCTGGACAAAGAGACTGTTAACTTCATCGATAACTACGATGGTAAGGAACGGGAACCTACTGTTTTACCTGCACGTTTTCCGAATATGTTGGTTAACGGCGCAGGCGGTATTGCCGTTGGTATGGCGACGAACATTCCACCGCATAATTTGGGTGAAGTGATCGACGCGTGCCAGGCCTTGATTGAAAACCCCGATCTGACCTCGGAAGAGCTGATCGAGTATATTCCCGGCCCCGACTTTCCAACCGGCGGCATCATGTTGGGCCGTGCTGGCGCACGCAAAGCCTATCTTGAGGGACGCGGCAGCGTCATTATGCGTGCCAAGACGCGGGTCGAGGAAATCCGCAAGGACCGCTTTGCCATTATCATCGACGAGATTTGCTATCAGGTGAACAAATCCACCATGATCGAGAAAATCGCAGAACAAGTGCGCGAGAAGAAGATCGACGGCATTGCGCATGTACAAGACGAATCCGACCGTAATGGCGTAAGGGTTGTAATCGAACTAAAGCGCGATGCAACCGCCGAAGTCGTGATGAACCAGCTGTTCCGATTTACGCCAATGCAGACATATTTCGGCTGTAACATGCTCGCGTTGAACGGTGGCCGACCAGAACAGCTGACCCTTCGCAAGTTCCTGACGTATTTCATGGATTTCCGCGAAGATGTGGTTGCACGGCGCACAGCTTTCTTGTTGCGCAAGGCGCGCGAGCGCAGTCACATTTTGTGTGGTTTGGCCGTGGCCGTTACGAATATCGACGAAGTTGTCGCCACCATCCGGTCGTCTGCCGATGCGGCCGAAGCCCGTGAAAAGCTGATGACCCGTCGCTGGCCCGCTGAAGAGATCTTGCCCTATATTGCATTAATTGATGACCCGACCCACACGGCGAATGACGACGGCACCTATAACTTATCCGAAGTACAGGCCCGCGCTATTTTAGAGCTGCGCTTACAGCGTTTGACCCAGATCGGCGTGAAAGAAGTCACTGACGAGCTGGAAGAACTGGCCAAGAAGATCAAGGAATACCTTGAAATTCTGGGTAGCCGCGAACGGATCATGGGCATCATCTCGGACGAATTAGCAGAGGTGAAAGACCAATTTGCCGTACCGCGACGCACCCAGATCGTTGATTGGTCCGGCGATATGGACGATGAAGACCTGATCGCCCGCGAAGATATGGTCGTGACGGTCACGTCCGGTGGCTATATCAAACGGACCCCATTGATCGACTTCCGTAGCCAACGCCGTGGTGGCAAAGGCGTGTCGGGAATGCAGACCAAAGAAGAAGACGTGGTTACCACCCTTTTCGTCGCCAATACCCACACGCAGCTGTTGTTCTTCACGACCGATGGCATGGTCTACAAGCTTAAAACTTGGCGTTTGCCGCAAGGCAGCCGCACATCAAAAGGCAAAGCGATTGTTAACATCCTGCCGATTCCGGTTGGTGTATCAATCGCGGCCATTATGCCGGTTGATCGTGATGAAAAAGAGTGGGATGACTTGCAGGTCGTATTCGCGACTTCTGCGGGCACCGTACGTCGCAACAAACTGTCGGATTTCACCAACGTGATGCGCAACGGCAAGATCGCGATGAAGTTCGAAGACGACCATGCTACTACCACTTTGATCAACGCACGCATCGCCTCGAATGATGATGATGTCATGCTAGTCACCAACTCGGGTCGGGCGATTCGCTTTCCGGCGACAGATGTGCGCGTCTTTAACAGCCGCGCTTCGGTCGGTGTCCGGGGTATCAAGCTAAACGGTGACGACAAGGTCGTTTCGATGTCGATCATCCGCCACTTCGACGCCACCTCTGACGAACGTTCAGCCTATCTCAAGATGAGACGGGCGGTAGCCGGGCTTGCCGACGATGCGGATACGCCTACCGAGGATGAAGAGGTGAATGCAAACGCCACGATCTCACAGGAACGCTATGCTCAGATGTCGGCTGCCGAGAATCTGCTTCTGACAATTAGTGAAAAAGGTTCAGGCAAGTTGTCTTCCAGTCATGATTACCCTGTACGCGGCCGAGGCGGACTTGGTGTCACGGCGATGGACAAAGCAATGCGTGGTGGTGACATCGTTGCTTCTTTCCCTGTCGAACTGGATGACCAAATCATGTTGGCTACGTCTAAAGGCCAGTCGATACGAGTACCAGTAGAAGGGATTTCCTTCCGGTCGCGTAGCGCGGGAGGTGTAAAGGTGTTTGACACAGGTCGGGGAGAAGTCGTGGTAAGCGTTGCACGCATCGCTGACCAAGGTGACGAAACCGTCGAAGTAGACCCAGAAGACATCTAGGCTAAGCCTATAAAAAAGAAGAAAGAGCCGCGTAGTATTGATACTGCGCGGTTTTTTT
>DRFG01000145.1 GCA_011050655.1 Roseobacter sp. | reverse complement strand
AGATGTGTATAAGAGACAGATACATACCTCCCTGTTGGACTGGGCCGGGCCTTTGTGCCCGGTCTTTTTTTATCGCGCGGTCGTTGACCCCGCCGATTTCGTGATGGCGGCTAGATGCGGTTTCGGGGTAGGGTGCGCACGATTTCGCACCAAGGGAGCCTTAGATGTCATTCACTCTTGCTACATGGAACATCAACTCGGTGCGCTTGCGCGAGCCGATTGTCCTGAAGTTGCTGAGAGAACACGGGCCTGATGTGTTGTGCCTGCAAGAATGCAAAAGCCCAGTCGATAAGATACCGACGGCGGCTTTCATCGAAGCTGGTTATACCCACATGGTGGCCCGTGGACAAAAAGGCTATAACGGCGTGGCGATCCTATCACGGTTGCCTTTGGTCGATGCGGGGGATCAGGATTTCGCTGCGTTGGGGCATGCCCGCCACATCGCTGCAAAGCTTGAAAACGGTGTGACAATCCATAACTTCTATGTGCCTGCGGGCGGCGACGTTCCTGACCGTGAGGTCAACGAGAAGTTTGGTCAGAAGCTTGATTACCTTGCCGAAATGCGTGACTGGTTTCGGAATGAAAAGCCGGAAAAGTCTATCTTGGTCGGGGATCTGAACATAGCACCGCGCGAAGATGACGTCTGGGGGCACAAGCAGCTTCTCAAGGTTGTCAGTCATACGCCCGTAGAAGTAGAGAAATTGGCGGAAACCCAAGATGCGGGTGGATTTGTCGACATCACGCGGCAGGACATTCCGCAGGGCAATCTCTATAGCTGGTGGTCTTATCGCGCCAGAGATTGGGACGCGGCAGACAAGGGCCGCCGCCTTGATCATATATGGGCCACCCCTGATATATCGAACGCGGGTCATTCCAGTCACGTGTTAAGGTCGGCACGGGGATGGGAAAAACCCAGCGATCATGTTCCGGTATTTGCGACATTTGACCTTTGAAATAACTGAAGACGCCCTCATATAAAGGGTAGCTCCAAATGAGGATATTTAGATGATGGATTTGAACCTTTCCCCTGCTCCCGCGGCCGATGCCGACCTGATCAAGGACACGTCTGAGGCTACGTTCATGGCAGACGTGGTCGAAGCCTCACAGACAGTTCCGATCATAGTTGATTTCTGGGCTCCGTGGTGTGGGCCATGTAAAACCTTGGGCCCCATGCTTGAGGATGCTGTTCGGGCCGCCAAAGGCACGGTAAAGATGGTTAAGATCAATGTGGACGAGGCCCAGCAAATTGCTGGCCAGTTGCAAATTCAATCGATTCCCACGGTGTATGCGTTTTTCAAGGGCCAACCGGTTGATGGGTTCACGGGCGCACAACCGCAATCCGAAGTGAAGGCGTTTGTGGATCGCGTGGCCAAAGCCGGGGGCGGTCAAGCGCCCGGTGAACAATTGTCCGAAGCCGTGGCTGCTGCAGAGGATATGTTGACTGAGGGTATGGCGCAGGATGCCGCAGACACATTCGCCGCCATTCTGGGCGAAGATCCGAACCACGCCGGTGCCTATGGTGGTCTGGTGCGCGCGTATATTGCGTTAGATCAGCTTGACCAGGCCGAAGCCCATCTTAACGGTGCGCCGATAGAAATTTCCAAATCTCCGGAGCTTGAAGCAGCCCATGCACAGTTATTGCTGGCGCGCCAGGCTGCCGATGCTGGCCCCGTTGCCGAGTTGCAGGCAGAGGTAGAAGCCAATCCTGAAAACCTTCAGGCTCGATTCGATCTGGCGCTGGCTATGCAGGCTCATGGCGATACACAGGCGGCTGTCGATCAATTGCTAACCCTGTTCACCAAAGACCGCGAATGGAACGACGGAGCGGCGAAAACACAGCTTTTCACCATTTTTGAAGCATTGAAAGCGAACGATCCCATTGCCTTGAACGGACGCCGTAAGCTGAGTTCGATGATATTTGCCTAAGGCACCCGGCGGTCTAGATAGGATACTATGATAAAGCGATCCGAACTGCCCGATACCATTGCGATCTTTCCGTTGTCAGGGGCGCTGCTGCTTCCGCGGTCACGATTGCCTCTGCACGTCTTTGAACCTTGCTATCTTCAGATGATTGAAGACAGTCTCAAGACGTCTGGCAGGTTGATCGGGATGGTGCAGCCAAACGTTGTCCCCGGGCGGGATGGCCCCGGGCTGCAAACCATCGGATGTGCCGGGCGGATCACCCAGTTTTCCGAAACGGAGGACGGTCGCTATATGATAACTTTGGGCGGAGTATCGCGGTTCAGGGTTATAAAAGAAATTGAAGGTTTCACCCCTTATCGTCGGTGCGACGTGAATTGGGATGGGTTCGAGCGGGATCTTGGCAGTGATGAAGAGGATACATGGTTTGATCGGAAGAATTTCCTCAATACATTGGGGAGATATTTTGATGCCCGTAATCTGTCTGCTGACTGGGACACCTTGCAAGAAGCGGATGATGAATTATTGATCAATTCGCTGTCGATGATGCTCGACCTTGAGTCAGAAGATAAACAAGCCTTGCTTGAAGCACCGTCACTCGCCACACGGCGCGAAACATTATTGACGTTGATTGAATATACCCTTCGGGGCGGAAACGAAGGGGAGATGATGAATTGAGCACGGAAGAAATCCAGTTCGACCGGCGGATGCTTGAGGCCTTGATTTGCCCGCGCACCCAGACACGGTTGTCGTATGATTCAGCTAAACAGGAACTGGTATCAGAGGCGGCAGGGTTGGCTTATCCGATCCGCAACGGCATTCCGGTGATGTTGGTCGACGAGGCGCGAAAGCTCGATTGAGGCTGCTATAAAACCTCGCCGCGCATCAAGCGGGGGAGGGTGCCTGTAAGGCCAGCTGCCTCACGGATAAACCCCCGACGCATGCTGGGAATAGCATTAAGTGCTGCCATGCCGATATCACGGGCAAGGCGCAATGCGGGATTATCGTTTGAAAATAGCCTGTTAAAGGTATCGGTAGCCAGCGCAAGGGCTGTATTGTCAAACCGGCGCCACAGTTGATATTGGTTCAATACAGTGGCGCTTCCAATGTCCTGGCCCCGGCGATAAGCGTCCGCGACAACTTCGGCCAAAGCCGCGACATCACGCATCCCTGCATTTAACCCCTGTCCCGCGATCGGGTGCACCCCATGTGCCGCGTCACCCAAAAGGGCCACCCGGTCTGCAACCATGGAATGTGTCAAAGACAGGCTTAACGGATAAGTATAGCGGGCCCCAGCCAACGAGATTTCACCAAGGAAATCGCCAAAGCGAGGTCGAAGTACGTCAAGGTAAAGTTCTTCCGAGAGCGCGTTTACCCGAGCCGCATTTGCTGTTGTTTCGCTCCAGACAATGGAAGATCTGTTTTCTGTCAGGGGCAATATGGCTAATGGCCCAGGGGGCATGAAAAACTGATGCGCTATACCTTGATGAGGTCGGTCGTGGGCAATTGCACAGACCAGCGCAGTTTGCCCGTAGTCCCAGCCAATACGCTTGATACCTGCACGCTGTGCCGTGCCGGAACTACGTCCATCGGCCCCGACAATTAACTTAACTCTTAATACCTTGCCACTCGCCAATGCTAATCGGGCACCCATGCTATCGGTTTGTTGTGCGGTGACGGTTTCCCCATCCATCAAGGTGATATTGCTTTCTGCTTTCACAGCTTGGGACAGCGCTTGGCGCAGATGGCGGTCTTCGACCATTTGGCCCATCGGACCTTCTTCTATTTCAGCATGGTCAAAATGCATGAAGAACGGCGACGCCCCTTCGCCCGCGCGCCCATCTGTGACTTTGATTTCCAGCATTGGTTGGGCATTTTCTTGTACTGCGTCCCAGACACCTATGCTTTGCAACAGGCGCACGGACGTCAACGCCAGCGCATAAGATCTACCGTCGAAATTTTCGGCTGCGCGCGTGGTGGCGGGTAAACTGTCGATCACCGTGACGCGCAAGCCAATTTGCGCCAATGCCAATGCCAAGGCTGGGCCATTCAACCCGCCACCTACAACTGCTATGTCTGCATCAAAATCCATAGCTTTAGATATGGGGGTGTTGTGGGGATTGTCCATGCAGACATCCGCCGCTACCGTCCTTTTAAAATGAATATTCGAGGAAAAGACATGCAGGACTGGCTGACTATGACCGCGGCAGATTTGGGGCGAGGTATCGGCGAAGGCCAAATCGACCCCGTGACGCTATGCAAGACCTATCTAGATGCGATTGAAGCGCACCCTATGCGTGATCGAATTTACGCGCGAGTGACACCGGACCGTGCACTTGCCGAAGCGCAGGCCGCAAGTGTGCGGGCCAAGTCCGGGCATCGATTGTCGCCGTTAGACGGCGTACCAGTTAGCTGGAAAGATCTTTTTGACACAGCCGGTATAGCAACCGAGGCAGGCACAGCCTTATTGAAGGACCGAATTCCCGAAGCCGATGCACGGGTATTGGCTAATGCGACTGCGATGGGGCTGGTGTGCTTGGGCAAAACTCACATGAGCGAACTGGCATTCTCGGGGCTTGGGTACAATCCGATTACGGCGACACCTCCTTGCATCAATGACGAAGAAGCAGTTTCAGGTGGGTCTTCTTCTGGGGCCGCCGCGTCGGTTGCATTTGGTTTGGCGGCGGCGGCGATAGGCTCTGATACGGGGGGGTCTGTGCGCGTGCCGTCGGCGTGGAATGATCTGGTCGGGCTCAAGACCACTGCGGGGCGGTTGTCGCTTGAGGGGGTAGTACCGCTGGCGGCGAAGTTCGATACCGTTGGTCCGTTATGTCGTTCTGTTGAAGACGCCGGATTACTGTTGGCAATCTTGGAAGGCACTAAACCTGCTGATCTAGCGGGTGCCGATCTTGAAGGGCGGCGTTTGGCTATCTTGCAGACTGTTGCGATGCAGGATTTGGACGATACGCCCGCTTTGGGCTTCAATGCCGCCGTGCAAAAACTGCGCGATGCCGGCGCGGAAATCGAGGAAATCGCGGTTCCCGAACTAGAACAGGCCATGCCGCTGAGCGGCTGCTTATTCACCGCAGAAGCGTATGGCTTGTGGCGCGACGTTATCGAGGCAAACCCTGACGCAATGTATGGCGAGATTCTCGAAAGGTTTCGTTTGGGCAGATCCTACTCTGGTCCAGACTACGTTGCCGCATGGGCCAAGCTCGATGCGATTCGGGAAATTTATGCCAGTGCAGTTGCCGGGTTCGATGCGGTGATATTGCCGACAGCCCCGCTTTTGCCGCCCCAACTTCACCGATTGGAAACGGATCACGACTATTACGTCTCAGCAAACCTGATGACCTTGCGGAATACTCGCATCGGTAACCTCATGGGTACTTGTTCTATTACCCTGCCTACAGGGACGCCGTCGTGTGGGATTTTGCTAATGGCCGCTGCCGATCACGAAGAGAGCTTGTTGCGGCTTGCCGCTGCTGCTGAGGAAGCATTGGCTTAAAAGACACAAAACTTGCCTCACGTCCCGGATGCTCTGGACGCGAGGCAAGCCCTTGGGTACTCTGGAACAAACGGGGCATGAATGATCCCGAACCCGAGGCAGTGAAATGATGTACCCCGAGCGGTTTTCGAACCTTCCGGCCCACGCGTGGCCGCGCCTGCGCGCATTGCTAGATGCGTATGAGGGCGGTGGCGTGCCTATTCATATGACCATCGGTGAACCTAAACATGCGTTTCCGGCCTGGGTCACAGATGTAATCGTCGAAAACGCCGCCGGATTTAACAGCTATCCGCCAAATGATGGATCACCCGCATTGCGGGGTGCTATCGCTGACTGGATCAAGCGGCGTTACGAAGTTGATGTCGACGCCGATACGCAAGTCATGGCGCTGAACGGGACGCGTGAAGGATTGTACAATGCAGTAATGGCCGTTTGCCCTGAAACAAAGAACGGCCAAAAACCTGCGATCTTGATGCCGAACCCCTTCTATCAGGTATATATGATCGCCGCGATCTCGGGCAACGCAGAGGCGATCATGGTTCCCGCCACTCTGGAAACCGGGCATTTGCCAGATTACATCAACCTACCAGAGGATGTGCTGAACCGTACGACGGCTGCGTATATCTGTTCGCCTGCGAACCCCCAAGGGGCGATTGCCAGCCGCGCATATTGGACAGCTCTTCTGGCGCTGGCTGAAAAATATGATTTCAAGATATTCGCAGATGAATGTTACTCAGAGATTTATCGCGACGTCGCCCCCGTGGGGGCGATGCAGGTCGCACGAGAGATAGGTGCCAACCTTGACCGGGTGGTGATTTTCCATTCGCTTTCAAAGCGGTCGAATCTGCCTGGGCTGCGCTCGGGTTTTGTCGCCAGTGGCCCGAACACTATGCGAGAGATCAAACAGCTTCGCAATTATGCTGGCGCGCCGTTGCCGTTGCCCTTGCAAGCCGCCGCCGCCGCGGTCTGGGCAGACGAAGATCATGTAGTGGCAAACCGTGCGCTATATGTCGAAAAATATGAAGTAGCGGACCGTATACTGGGCAATATACCGGGTTACCAAAGCCCTGAGGCGGGGTTTTTCCTTTGGTTGCCGGTCAAAGATGACGAAGCTGCCGCATTAAAGCTTTGGCGCGAGACCGGTGTCAGAGTGTTGCCCGGTGGCTATTTGGCGCAAAACGTAAACGGGACAAACCCCGGTAAGACATATATCAGGGTGGCCATGGTCGCCCCAAAAGAAGAGACAACGCGTGGAATCGAAGCGATCCGCGCCAGTCTTTATCCAGAATAAGACGAGGGACCAGAGCAATGGCATATCAGACACGTGGGCGCGACCCTTTGCTGGACACCAATATGGCCGAGGCCATTGAAAAGCGTGGGAAAGAACTGCTTGGTTTGATGCTGATCGTCATGGGCTTGATGGCCGCCATGATGATTGGGAGCTATACACCGGACGATCCAAATTGGATGGTGGCGACGGACGCACCGGCACAAAACTGGCTGGGCCGTATGGGGGCTTCGCTCTCAGCACCGTTATTCATGATCGTCGGGTGGGGAGCCTGGTCCGTGGCTGCAATCTTGCTGGCGTGGGGTGCAAGGTTTGCGCTTCATCAAGGCGAAGAGCGTGCCATGGGGCGATTGATTTTTGCCCCGATCGCAGTAGCGCTTTGTGCGATATACGGAGCAACCCTCACACCGGATTCCAATTGGCTTCAAACCCACAGTTTTGGTCTTGGTGGGTTGTTTGGCGATACTGTGATGGGGCTTATCCTTACAATTCTACCGATCGGCTCGACCTTTACGATAAAGTTAATGTCATTGCTGATGGGCATTTCGATCCTTGCGTTCGGTGCGTTCGTTCTGGGATTTACCAAGACCGAACTGCAACGGATTTTCAGATTTATGCTGGTCGGGGTGATTATGGCCTATGCCGGGCTTATGACGTTGCTGGGCCGGGGCGCATCGGGGGCGGTCATGGCCGCCCAGGGTATTCAGACGCGCCAGTCCGAACGTCGTGAGCGTAGTCGGGCACAAGCTGCGGAAAACGCTGAAGCTTCTGCGGCTCAAGTCTATGCCGACCCTGCCGATCACAATCGCGCTGGTGTCAAGGTGCCGAAAACTGGTTTGTTATCAAAGATGCCGGCGTTGGTGAAACGGGCCGATGCATTGCCCGAACCTGAGCTGGTAGAGACATGGTCCACTGCGCAGGTCGACGAAGCGCCGAGCGACGACCGCATCAGATCAAAAATTGCGGATGTCATCAAAAGCCGGGTCCGTTCGGCCAACGCTGTACATACCCCCACCACAGCCCCTCTAACCCGGGGTCGCGGCCGGGGCCCTGATCCGCTTGTGCTAGATACCACCCCGCGCAGTGCGTACCGCGAAGAACCTCCTCTTACCGGCGCGGCAATACCGGTTGCGGGCGCACGGGCGGAGCCGCCTCTTACTGCGGCGCGGTCGGCGGGCGTTGTTTCAAACGCCGCTCCGATTATGACTGACGAAGACATTGACCTGCTGGAGGATGAGCGTTTGGCAGAGCCCGACATCTTGCCATTGGACGATGCACCCGCAACTGACGATATCCATATTCCCGTGGCGCAGCCCCGTAAAGTGGTCCAGCAACCAATCAGAAAAGCAATCCAACCCAGCAAAAAGGCGCAAGCCGAAGCGCAGCCCGCGTTGACCTTTGAGGACACGCATCCCGGCTTCGAGCTTCCGCCGCTGAACCTGTTGGAAAGCCCTGATACCGTCGAGCGCCTGCATCTGAGCGATGATGCCTTGGAAGAAAACGCCCGTATGTTGGAAAATGTGTTGGATGACTATGGGGTGAAAGGCGAAATCGTCGCGGTGCGCCCGGGGCCCGTGGTCACCATGTACGAGCTTGAACCTGCACCCGGGCTCAAGGCGAGCCGGGTCATCGGTCTTGCCGATGATATTGCCCGGTCAATGGCGGCGCTCTCCGCTCGTGTCTCTACGGTGCCAGGTCGCAGCGTGATCGGTATCGAGCTGCCCAACGAAAACCGCGAAAAGGTCGTGCTGCGCGAAATTCTGGCCGCGCGTGATTTCGGGGATAGCACGATGCGCCTGCCCTTAGCGTTAGGCAAGGACATTGGCGGCGACCCGATTGTTGCCAACTTGGCAAAGATGCCCCACCTGCTGATCGCGGGGACCACTGGTTCAGGTAAGTCGGTCGCGATCAACACAATGATCCTTTCTTTGCTTTATAAACTGACACCGGAAGAATGCCGGATGATCATGATCGACCCCAAGATGTTGGAACTGTCAGTCTATGATGGCATCCCACATCTGCTGTCACCGGTTGTGACCGACCCGAAAAAGGCCGTTGTCGCGTTGAAATGGACAGTCGGCGAGATGGAAGAGCGCTATCGCAAAATGTCCAAGATGGGCGTGCGCAACATCGAAGGCTATAACGGGCGCGTCCGTGAAGCACTGGCCAAAGGCGAGATGTTCAGCCGCACCGTTCAAACCGGCTTTGACGACGATACCGGCGAGCCGATCTTTGAATCGGATGAATTCCAGCCCGAAACTTTGCCTTATATCGTCGTGATCGTCGATGAGATGGCCGATCTAATGATGGTTGCCGGCAAAGAGATCGAAGCCTGCATCCAACGGCTTGCCCAGATGGCGCGGGCCTCTGGCATTCACCTTATCATGGCGACACAGCGCCCGTCCGTCGATGTCATTACCGGCACAATCAAGGCGAACTTTCCAACGCGGATATCCTTTCAGGTTACCTCTAAAATCGACAGTCGTACGATTCTGGGTGAAATGGGTGCCGAACAACTGCTTGGCATGGGCGACATGCTGTATATGGCGGGCGGATCGAAAATCGTCCGGTGTCATGGCCCGTTTGTGAGCGATGAAGAAGTCGAGGAAATCGTAAACCACCTTAAGGCTTATGGTGCCCCGGATTATGTATCCGGTGTGGTCGAGGGCCCCTCGGATGATCAAGAGGGTAGTATCGACGCAGTTCTGGGCCTAGGCGGCAACACCGATGGTGAAGATGCGCTATACGATACTGCTGTCGCTATCGTGGTTAAGGATCGCAAATGTTCTACTTCCTATATCCAACGTAAGCTGGCCATCGGCTATAATAAGGCCGCGCGATTGGTAGAACAGATGGAAGATCAGGGGCTTGTGTCCCCTGCAAATCATGTGGGCAAACGTGAAATCCTGGTTCCCGAACAAGGCTGAACGGAACAAAATTGGTGTTAAAAGGGTTGGCTCGGGAACGTGCCAACCCTTTTGTGTTGACTGACGGTGGGTTTGTTTTGCGTATGGCGGGGGCTATTTTCAGCGTGATATCGCATAACATCATGCAAACACCTATGTCTTGGTCGAGGCACTGAATTAAAAAATAGGAATATACAGATGCGTTTTATCACTACTACGGTTCTTGCGATCGGCCTCGGCTTGGCTGCCACGCTTCCCGCGTCGGCCGAGAAATTGGCCCTTAACGTGATCTCGGCTTATCTGAACGGGATGAAAACTGCACAAGGGGATTTCACGCAAATCAATGATGACGGGTCGATCAGTACCGGCACGATTTACATTAAACGGCCCGGTAAGGTCAGGTTTGAATATAACGCTCCTGATTCAGGAATCGTGATAGCTGGCAGCAACACCGTCGTTATCTATGACAAGAAATCTAACCAGGCCGCAGAAACCTATCCGTTATCCAAGACGCCATTGTCGATAATATTGGCCGCAAATGTAAATCTTGGTCAGGCTAAAATGGTGACAGGCCACGGGTATGACGGCACCGCGACGACCGTACGTGCGCAAGACCCTGCTCATCCTGAATACGGGAATATTGAGCTAAAGTTTACCGACAACCCCGTTGAGCTTCGACAGTGGGTTATCAACGACGGTAACGGCAGCCAGACGACAGTCGTCTTAGGCGGGTTGAAAGTGGGCAGAAATCTGTCGAACAGCTTGTTCGATATCACCAAAACCCCGTCTTCAGTAAACCGCTAACATGCGAAAGGCCCGTCGCTTTTGCGCCGGGCCATTATTCTTGACGTGATCCGCGCTTTACCAGCGTGATAAACGGCAGCTTGCGATCTGATACTGGTACATATCAGCCCGCATTTTTACCTTTTTCGCAACACCGACAAGCCATGGCTTAGAGTTATAGCTTTGCCGCGCAAACCCTGTATTGCCTTCATGATAGGCGAGATATTGGTTTTCAGCATCATGAAGCGGAATGCCGTTTCTGTCGCGGCTCTTGTTCATGTACCAGCCCATGAAATCTGACGCGTCTTTAATTCGATCGCGTTTGGCTCTACGTCTGCCCGCTTCGGCCAAGTACTCGTCCCAGGTAGCATCAAGCGCTTGGCTGTAGCCAAATGCGCTTGATTGCCGACCCATAGGAATCACGCCAATCACGTATTTGAATGGGGTGCGGGCATCCGCAACAAATTTGCTCTCTTGGTGAATCGTTGCCATTTGAACATGGATAGGCACACCCCAGCGACGCTCGGCCGCGCGGAAGGCTTTATAATATTCGGGGCGCTCCTTAAGAATCGCACAGGCGTCATCAAGGTCTCGTGGGGCACTGGTTGGGCCACCACTACATGATGCTAAAAGCACTGCAATAATCAGGGCGCAAAAGGTTCTGCTCATCGGCCTCTCGCTATTTTCGTGTTTTTATTAGGGGTAGATTATCAGATTTTCGGAAAAACGCACACGAAAAGTTACGAAAATTGGTGCCAAAATAAGGATGGCTGACGCTTGCCAGTTCGCGGGCAGGCCTACACATCCAGCAGGGCAGCCCAAAAAGGTGAATTCTGCTCAAATTGAGTATGGGGATACAATTTTGGGGATTGTAATGGTTGCGTTCACAGACTGTTTCCGTTGATCTGACCCATGTGATTGGACAAAAGGCACTTGAAGCGACTACTAACGAAAGGTAGGTGCTTCGAATTATGATTAGAACACGCGCAAAATATTTTCTGGGCCAGGTTGTTCGGCACAAAAAGCATCCTTTTCGGGGGGTGATCTTTGATGTGGACCCTGAGTTTGCAAATACCGATGAATGGTACAATGCGATTCCAGAAGACAGCCGACCTATCAAGGACCAGCCTTACTATCATCTTTTGGCTGAAAATGATCAAAGCTATTATGTCGCGTATGTCTCTGAGCAAAATCTAGTGGCCGATTATTCCGGCGAACCGGTAGACCATCCTGACATTCCCGACCTGTTTGGGCCATTCACCGATGGTGCCTATCCACTACATTTTCAATTGAATTGAATTGAAGCGGCTGGCAGGGCGCAGTTTCGGTGTGCCCTGCCAAACTTGCTCAGTATCCCAAAGCACATCCGTCCTTGCGCGGGTCGCTTGCACCTTCCAATAAGCCGTCAGCACGAAGCTTGATCGCCTGCGCGCCGCCGATCGCGACGCGCGGGATTTCAACCTTGTGTCCCATTTCGGTAAGCTGGGCGCGGACTTCATCGCTATAGCCACGTTCTACATTCAACACCCCCTTGTCGGCAAAAGCACGCGGAGCATCGATGGCGGTCTGTGTGTCCATGCTGAAATCTGTCAGGTTCGACACAAAACGTGCATGCCCATTCGGTTGATATGCGCCGCCCATGACGCCGAACGGCATCAGCACCTTGCCGCCGTCCTTGATCATGCCAGGGATGATTGTGTGCATCGGGCGCTTACCGCCTTTCAGTTCGTTTACATGGCCTTCCTCAAGGGTGAAGCCCGCCCCGCGATTCTGTAAAAGGATACCAAACTTATCAGACGCGATGCCCGACCCAAAACCATGAAAAATGGAATAGATTAGGGAAACTGCCATTCCGTCGCGGTCGACTACGGTAATATAAACGGTATCTTTGTGCACGGCTTCTGACATTGTTTTCGCTGACGTCATCGCCTTATCAGGGTTGATAAGCCCGGCTAGCCTTTTCGCAGTTTCCATCGACAGCATATGGTTCAGTCTGGATGTATGATCGGGATCGGCTAAAATGCGGTCGCGTGCGTCATAGGCCAGCTTGGCCGCCTCGGCTTCAACGTGCACGCGTGCCGCGCCAAAGGGCGCCATGGATGCGATATCGAAATGTGATAGGATATTCATCATAAGAAGTGCGGTTGCACCTTGCCCGTTCGGCGCATGTTCGACCACTTCTAGATCTTGATACGTTCCCGAGATGGGGTCACTTGTGCTGCACGCAACGTTGCTAAAGTCCTCGGCTGAATGCACCCCGCCTACGGCATTCAGCGCGGAGATCATGTCATCGGCAATTTCACCGTTGTAAAACGCCTCTCGACCATCTTTTGCTATACGTCGCAACACTTCAGCCTGACCAGGAGACCGGAAAAGCGCCCCCTCTTTCGGGGGCTGCCCATTGATCAAATAGTGGTTTCGAGCATTCCCCTGCAATGTGGCAGCATTATTGGCCCAATCAAATGCAACCCGAGCAGCGATGGGCACACCCTCTTCGGCATAACGGATACTTGGTGCCAGGATTGCATCCAGCCCCAGCGTTCCGACCGTGTCAGACAGGTGGCAAAAAGCATCTATTGCACCGGGAATGGTCACAGCGTGAGCACTGCGTAGGGGCACTGTGGTTTCGCCAGAATCGCGCAAGAGCGACCCATCTAATCTAGCCGGTGCACGACCTGATCCGTTTAAGGCAACAACGTCTTCGCTACCTGCGGGGGAGTATAAGACAAAGCAATCGCCGCCAATTCCAGTCATTTGCGGTTCGCAAATACCTAGCAGTATCGCCCCGGCAATCGCCGCATCCATCGCATTGCCGCCACGTTCAAGAATATCGATGGCTGTCTTGGCCGCGAGCGGATGCGACGTCGCGCACATCCCGTTATAGGCTAGGACAGGCGAACGCCCTGGAAGTTGAAAATCGCGCATCTGCTAATAGTCCTCGGTGAGTTTTCTTACTCTCAGGAAACTAGCGCGTGATAATGCCAAACACCATTTCTTTTAGAAGGGGGCATATGTGCCTCAGTGTCGTGTACTGGGTGGGGGCTAGGAAACGCGACACTGAGGGAAGCCATATGCAGCTACAAGAACACTTATGTCGATCAACTGGGGCGAAAATGTGATCGGCGCGTGGCACATCAAAGGTAATAAGGTGCGGCAATTGTGAAACCGGTGGGAAGCGTCATTCAAGGTTTTCCCTTCACGTAAACCCAACTGGAATGCGCATGGTCAAACAGTTCAGAGCCCCAGTTCGGGAATAATCTAGGTTATCGGTAAGGCGTTTGATCAGGCCCATGCCGAATCCACCTTCGGGAAGGGTTAACGGGTCAACGCAAGGGATTGCGTCTTGCGATGCTCGCAGGGCAGACCGTTGCATGGGCTTCCCCAAATCTGTGAACCGAAATTTCAACCCGTCTGGCTCATACGATCCATGAATTCGAATAGACCCGGGGTGAGGGTGGTCGTCAAAGGCATGATCAACGATGTTATTGAGCACTTCTGCCACGATTAATTCAACAATACAGAGCTCTTCTCGCGGGAGGGCAAGCGGAGCCAAATTTTCGCGGATTACGGATAGTGCACCACGTATCGCAACATGTGCACCCTCCAGCGTTACCTCAAATGTAAGCGGTGACTGCGAAGTGAGAGCGGGGCGGTGGTTGCGTGACCCGGCGTTCACGCGATCCTCCGATCTGCGATCGCCGCATCCAAAGACGGATATATTGAAAAGACCCTGTCCATCCTAGTGAGGCGAAATACTCGGGCCACCGGCCCGGTTAGCCCGGCCAATAACAGTTGGCGGTCAGGCGCAAGATTTTTCATGATAGCGATAATCGCGCCCAACCCGCTAGAGTCGATGAAGGTTACCTTCTGTAGGTCTAGAATGACGGAACCCGTGCCGTCACCTGTAAGGCGGCGCATGTTATCCTTGAAGACGAGCGCAACAGCGGCATCAATCCTGTCATCAACAACCGAAACCAGCTGTAGTGGCCCTTCAGTTCTGGCTAAAAGTTCCATATGCTTCTTTCTACGAAATGCTTAGCTCACTCAGCGATAGCAGGTATATCTTACCAAATAGTGTTGAGGCTTCAGGGAAAGTTGGGATGAACAAAGTCGTGATAGCGGGTGCCGCGCGTACGCCAATGGGTGGGTTTCAGGGCGCATTGGCGCAAATGACGGCGGCTGATTTGGGCGGGCATGCCATTAAGGCAGCGCTGAAAGGCGCAGGGGCCCCGACCGTCGATGAAGTGGTGATGGGCTGTGTGCTGCCTGCAGGTCAAGGTCAGGCACCGGCGCGCCAAGCTGGATTCAAGGCTGGTTTGGGCGAAGAAGTGCCCGCCACCACCATCAACAAGATGTGCGGTTCGGGCATGAAAGCCGCAATGATTGCATTTGATCAGATTGCATTGGGCGAAAGTGATGTCGTGGTCGCGGGCGGCATGGAAAGCATGACAAATGCCCCCTATGTGCTGCCGAAAATGCGCAGCGGCGCACGGTTGGGGCACAACCAAGTAATCGACCATATGTTTCTCGATGGGCTTGAAGATGCCTATGACAAGGGTCGCCTGATGGGCACTTTCGCCGAGGATTGTGCTGAAACCTATCAATTTACGCGCGCCATTCAGGACAATTACGCGTTGGCGTCGCTATCTCGTGCAATCCAAGCCCAGGAAAGCGGGGCGTTTGACGACGAAATTGCGGATCTGGATGCGCCCTCACCCAAAGGCGATGTACATATCTCCACCGACGAACAACCTGGCAAGGCACGTCCCGATAAAATTCCCCTTCTAAAACCCGCATTCCGTCAAGGGGGCACTGTGACTGCGGCTAACTCTTCCTCTATCTCGGACGGGGCAGCAGCTCTTGTGCTTGCATCTGAACAGGCGGCCAAAGCTCAGGGGCTTGAAGTACGTGCCCGTGTCATGGGGCACACCAGTCACGCCCAGGCCCCGGGCCTGTTCACCACCGCCCCCGTACCCGCCGCCAAAAAGCTGCTTAATCGTTTGGGCTGGCAAAAAGACGATGTCGACCTGTGGGAAGTAAACGAAGCTTTCGCCGTTGTTCCTCTCGTCTTTATGCAGGAAATGGGACTTTCCCATGACATTGTTAATGTTAACGGTGGTGCCTGCGCTTTGGGTCATCCGATCGGTGCGTCAGGCGCGCGGATAATTGTCACGTTGCTGAATGCGCTGGAAAAACGCGGACTGAAACGCGGCATTGCTGCAATTTGCATAGGTGGCGGTGAAGGTACTGCTATCGCAATCGAACGCCCCTGATTTCCAAATGGACATATATCCTCGGGGGTCGGGGGGCAGACAGCCCCCCGGGGTATCATCAAACAAAGGTCCCGCTTATGCGCGTTGACTACTCTACTCTTGCCAAAACACTTCATGCGTTGACCGAAGGTGAAATTGACCCGATCGCGCTAATGGCGACTGTTGCATGCGAAGTACATCATGCAGACGACCGCTTTGACTGGACGGGTTTTTACCGTGTTACCGATCCCGGGGTCCTTAAGATTGGTCCCTATCAAGGGGGCCACGGGTGCTTGGTCATTTCTTTTGATAGAGGCGTCTGCGGCGCGGCTGCGCGCACAGGTCAAGTCCAGCTTGTCGATGACGTTGACGCGTTTCCCGGCCATATTGCCTGCGCCACATCAACACGCTCAGAACTTGTGTTGCCGGTGTGGAACGGCGCGGGAAAGCTGCTGGGTGTCTTTGACATCGACAGTAACCAACCTGCTGCCTTTGACGCTCAAGATGCCGATCAGCTTATGACTATTTTACGGTCCTGTTTCGCCAACGTGAAATAATACTGTATTTTTTCACCAGACTGATCCAGTGTGAAGAAATGAGGTATTTTTTCACGGAGCGGTGAGCCCAGCATGTCAGATCTCGCATCTCTTTCTCAGTTGGGGGCCGACTTGCGTACCTTGCGCAAAGCGCGCGGGTTAACGTTGCATACCCTCGCCGATAGACTTGATCGATCTGTGGGCTGGCTCAGTCAGGTTGAACGTGACATGTCGGTCCCGTCGATCACTGATCTGCGTCATCTGGCGCGTGCCCTTGAGGTACCTGTGTCGATGTTGTTTCGTCACGCCGGTGCCGCAGCCCATGAGGCAGGGTTCATCGTACGAAAAAACGCCCGCAGGTCGATCGGTTCTTCAACGGAAGGGTTGACCGAGGAACTCCTCTCGCCTGACCTGACCGATGATTTCGAGATGGTCCACTCCACCTTCTTGCCACATAGCCGCATCAAAACTGTCGTCACGCGCCCGACACAAGAGGTCGGATATCTTGTCTCAGGAACACTCGAGATAGAGATCGCCGGTAACAACCATACCCTTGGCCCCGGTGACAGTTTTCGCATACGCGGAGAGCCGTTTAGGTGGTCCAACCCCTATCCTGACCCCGCTGTGGCAATATGGGTAATAGCCCCGCCGGTGTATTGATGAGTCTGGATGCATGGATCATCTTTGCGCTTTTCTGGGTGGTATTTGTCACTACCCCGGGGGCAAACGCGGTAAATTGCATCAGCAATGGCATGAACCTCGGCTTTCGACGCGCTATGGTTGGGGTGTTGGGGATTTTGACACAAGCTGCCCTGTTTCTGGTTCTTTCCGCCGTTGGGGTCACCGCTTTGCTAACTGCATCGCCGACGGTGTTCTTCATAGCGAAACTCGTCGGGGCCGGGTTTTTGATTTATCTGGGCGTACGCGGATTGTTGATGGCAGGCAAACCGGTGGTGATGAAGCCCATGCCAGCAGCGTCGGTATATTGGCGTGCCTTCGCTATTGCGACGGTCAATCCAAAATCGGTGGCCGGTTATCTTGCTGCCTTCAGCCAGTTCGTGCAGCCAGAGGTGCCGATCTGGGAGCAAATGCTGGTGATCGTCCCCACAGCGCTGGTGCTCACTACCTTTAGCTATAGCGGCTATACCGCACTCGGTGCTGGGCTGGGTCGTGCCGCATTAGGGGCAGTCTTCAACGTCTGGTTCCGGCGGGTGATGGCGGTTTTCTTCATTTTATACGGGGTGCTGCTAGGCGCATCCTCAACGCCGGTAGGGCGGGTTTGAAATGCATATGGGTGCAACGACAGCGTATTACCGGAAAGCACCTGAAGGCTGGGAAGCCGCGCGTAGCAGGTTGAAACGGGCTTGGGGGATGTCCCTCGATATTTCCGGCGGATTGCCACAAAAAGGAGTAGAGTATGGCTGAGTTCCCTACTACGGCACGGGTTGTCATCATCGGCGGAGGAGTAGTGGGCGTTTCGTCGCTCTTTCATCTCGCCAAGATGGGTTGGACAGACTGCGTATTGCTTGAAAAGAACGAACTTACTGCGGGTTCGACTTGGCATGCCGCGGGAAACTGTCCCAGTTTCAGCACATCTTGGGCAGTAATGAACATGCAGCGTTACTCGCTTGATCTGTACAAGGGGTTGGCCAACGAAGTCGATTACCCGATGAACTACCATGTTACCGGTTCAATCCGACTGGCGCATGGAAAAGAGCGGATCATGGAGTTTGAGCGCGCATGTTCGATGGGGCGGTATCAGGGCCTCAACCTGCAAATGATGGATATTGCCGATATCAAGCAGAAATATCCCTTTATCGAAACCCATGATCTGGCAGGTGGGTTATATGACCCCGATGACGGCGATATAGACCCTGCGCAACTGACCCAGGCTCTGGCAAAAGGGGCCCGCGACATGGGCGCTCGCATAGAACGGTTTTGCCCCGCGACCGGCGTGACCCGCGACAATGGCGAATGGATCGTACACACCGCAAAAGGCGATATCCGTTGCGAAAAGGTAGTGAATGCAGCGGGATATTACGCACAACGTGTGGGGGAATGGTTCAAGCCCTACGGCGGGCGCACAGTTCCGATGGCAACGATGAGCCATCAGTATTTCCTGACGGACGAGATACCCGAACTTAAGGAATGGACCGTTGCACAGGGTCATAAGGTTCCGTTGTTACGAGATGTCGATAGCTCGTATTATTTGCGTCAAGACAAATACGGTCTGAACCTTGGCCCGTACGAGCGCAACTGCAAGGGCCATTGGATGACACCCGACGACCCTATGCCTGATGACTTCTCCTTTCAGCTATACCCCGACGACCTGGAACGCCTTGAATGGTATATCGAAGACGCGATGGCGCGGGTACCGATATTGGGCACCGCCGGGGTCGGGCGTGTGATCAATGGTCCGATCCCCTATGCACCCGACGGGCTGCCCCTGTTGGGACCCATGCCCGGTGTTCCGGATGCCTTCGAAGCATGTGTCTTTACCTTTGGAATTACTCAGGGGGGCGGTGCCGGCAAAGTGTTGGCCGAATGGGTAATTGAGGGTCAGACTGAATGGGACATGTGGTCGACGGACCCGCGCCGCTATACCGATTATGCCGATCAGGATTATTCTGATCAAAAAGCGATCGAGGTGTACGGCCACGAATATGCGATGCATTTCCCGCACCACGTGTGGCCTGCTGGCCGCAACAAGAAATTATCCCCGGTGCATGCTCGCGTTATCGCCGCCGGTGGCGTGATGGGGGCGTACAATGGGTGGGAGCGTGCCAATTGGTTCGCCCGCGCCGAAGATGATCTGTCAAATGAGGCGACGCAGACATGGGACCGCAACGGGCCGTGGGCGCAGCGGGTAAAGCAAGAATGTGAAGCCGTCCGCGACAATGTGGGCGTTCTGGATCTGCCCGGGTTTTCCCGGTTCAACCTGTCCGGTGATGGTGCCGCCGAATGGTTGCGCGGCCGAATTACCGGGGCTTTGCCCAAGATTGGCCGTATGAACCTTGCCTATTTCGCGGATCAACGCGGGCGCATTCTGACTGAAATGTCAGTGCTGCGCCACGCTGATGAAAATTTCACATTGATCACTGCGGCAGCGGCACAATGGCACGACTTTGATGTGTTGCGCCCCGCGCGCCAAGCTGGGTTGTGCCTGACTGACCATACAGCGGATTATTCGACGTTGATTGTCACTGGCCCGAAATCGCGGGATTTGTTTCAAAGCTTGAATACGCAGGCAGATCTTCATGCGCCGTGGCTTAGCCACCAGATGGCAAAGGTTGCTGGGGTGGACTGCGCACTTGCTAGGGTCAGCTTTGCCGGAGAGCTAGGGTGGGAAATTCACGCCGCCAATGCGCATATCCCGGATCTCTATGCAGCGGTCGTCGGGGCAGGGGCAAAACCCTTTGGCATGTGGGCCTTGAACGCGCTGCGCATGGAAAAAGGGTATCGAGCATGGAAGGGTGATCTGTCGACCGATTATACCTTGTTGCAAGGCGGATTGGACCGGTTCGTCAAGCTGGATAAGATACAGGATTTTCCCGGCAAGACTGCGCTGTTTCATGAACAGCAATCGGGACCCACCAAACGTTTTGTCACCTTGGTCATTGAAGCCGGGGATCAGGATGCCCCCTATATGTCAACGGTATCGTACAAAGGCGAGGTCATCGGTGAAACGACCTCGGGTGATTGGGGTTACCGGGTCAACAAATCCATAGCGTTTGCAATGGTTCGCGCCGATCTTGCACTGGCCGGTACCAAGCTGGAGGTCGATATTTTTGGCGTCACCCGTCGCGCCACCGTGCAAGCCGACGCGCCGCTTTGGGACCCCGAAAACAAACGATTGCGTGCATGAAAACTCACACCCTTTGACCCCATTCATACATTGCTTTTGCCCTGCGAAATTTCGCGCTGCAAAATCGTTTTAAGGACACTTTGATATGGCTCTACCCTCTCATGCGCGTGTCGTCATCATAGGTGGTGGCGTAATCGGATGCTCTGTCGCTTATCACCTAACGAAACTTGGCTGGACAGATGTCGTTCTGCTGGAGCGTAAGCAGCTTACCAGCGGCACAACCTGGCATGCGGCTGGATTGATTGCGCAGCTGCGGGCCAGCGCCAATATGACCCGCCTCGCAAAATATTCTCAAGAGCTTTACGGAAGTCTGGAGGACGAAACCGGGGTCGCTACCGGTTTCAAGCGATGTGGTTCGATTACCGTGGCGTTGACCGGGGAACGACGAGAAGAGATATACCGTTCAGCGGCGATGGCGCGGGCCTTCGGGGTGGATGTCGAAGAGATTGGCCCCAGTGAAATCAAAGCCCGCTATCCCCATCTGAATACGGACGGCGTAACCGGCGGCGTCTATCTTGATAAGGACGGGCAGGGCGATCCTGGCAATATCGCGCTCGCATTGGCCAAGGGCGCACGGCAACGCGGGGCCCAGATTTTCGAGAGGGTCAAGGCCACCCACGCGCTGCGCACGGGACGCCGGGTGACGGGGGTCGCTTACGTGTCAGAGTCCGGCCAGGCGGGTGAAATCACCTGTGACCACGTCGTGAATTGCGCCGGTATGTGGGGGCATCAAGTCGGTCGAATGTTGAACACCAACGTGCCATTGCAGGCGTGTGAACACTTCTACATCGTGTCCGAGCCGATAAAGGGGCTGGAACAGCTTCCGGTCCTGCGTGTCCCTGATGAATGCGCTTACTATAAATACGATGCGGGCAAGATCATGCTGGGTGCGTTTGAACCCGTATCAAAGCCATGGGGGATGTCGGGCATTCCCGAAAGCTTTGAGTTTGACCAACTTCCCGAGGATTTCGACCATTTCGAACCTATTCTGGAAGCGGCAGTGCACAGGATGCCGATGCTTGCAGACGCAGGTATTCATACCTTTTTTAACGGACCGGAAAGTTTTACCCCCGACGATGCTTATCATCTGGGGCTTTCCCCCGAGATGGACAATGTTTGGGTCGCGGCTGGGTTCAATTCTATCGGTATACAGTCAGCGGGTGGCGCGG
>DRFG01000144.1 GCA_011050655.1 Roseobacter sp. | reverse complement strand
TCATCCGCTTGGCACGCAAGTTGGGGTTCGACGGTTTTTCAGGTATGCAGGATGCTATCCGCGACGAAATCGCAGCCCGGATGAAGCAACCCTTGGCCAAATTGGACACCAGCAAGCAGATAGGCGACAGTGACCACATCATTTCTAGGTTCATTGAAGCCGTATCAAGTAACATCAACCGCACCCTAGAGCGATTGGATCTGGCCGAGTTCGATCAGGTCGCAGGTCTTTTATCTGACCCGACGCGACGGCTGTATCTGTTGGGGGGCAGGATAACACGGTCTAATGCGCACTATTTCTTCAACCACTTACAGATCATCCGGCCTCAGGTCACGCTGCTTGATTCATCTCCAAGCGTTTGGCCCCAATCACTGCTGGATATGGACGCCGGTGCGGTACTGATTGTCTTTGATATCAGGCGGTACGAGAAAGAGCTTGAAAAGCTTGCCGACCTTGCTCTCAAGCAAGGTGCGAACATCGTTTTATTCACCGATGCCTGGGGCTCCCCGATCGAGAAATACGCGCAATACTGCTTTCGAGCTACAGTCGAAGTACCCTCGAGCTGGGATTCCACTCTTGCGATCAATTTTCTGATCGAAGCGCTGGTGGCCGAGGTCCAATCACGAAGCTCGGATCAAAGTGCCGAACGCATCGCTTCTCTTGAACAGATGATCGGCGAATCCCGGATCTTCCGAAGCAACTAGTGCAAACAAGGCCTTGATATAGAGCTACCGGGGCTATCTGTCTGACTCACACCAGAGTTGATTGATGGTTTGCGTTACGGGGTGACATCCCCTAATCGGAACCGGCATTTGCATGTGGTGCTCCTCGAAAGGATTTTGCCGTGAAAACTCCGTATTATCTCATCGATAAATCACGCCTTCAGACCAATATGGAAAAGATCGCGTGGCTGCGCGGTGCGTCAGGGGCCAAGTCGTTGCTGGCGTTGAAATGCTTTGCGACTTGGACCGTCTTCGACTTCATGGCGCAGTATATGGATGGCTCGACGTCGTCGTCACTGTATGAAGTCAAGCTGGGCTACGAGAAATTCGGCGGCGAAACCCACGCTTATTCGGTCGCTTACGACGATGATGAAATTGCAGAGGTTTTGGCAAATAGCGACAAGATTATTTTCAATTCGATCAGCCAGCTGAACAGGTTCGAGACCGCCGCGCAAAACCACGTACGCGGGTTACGTATAAACCCCGGGGTGTCGACATCGGAGTTTGACCTTGCCGACCCTGCCCGCCCGTTCAGCCGACTGGGTGAACATGACCCGGCCGAGATCGCGGCTATAGCAGACCGCATTAGCGGGCTAATGTTTCACAATAACTGTGAAAACGATGATTTCGACCGGTTTTCAGAAATGCTGACGCTGATCGAAGATCGGTTTGGCGACATAATCCACCGGATGAGTTGGATCAGTTTGGGCGGCGGCATTCATTTCACCGGGCCAGATTACCCGCTGGACCGCTTGGCCATGCGGCTGAAGAACTTTGCCGAAACCTTTGGCGTACAGGTATATCTTGAGCCCGGCGAAGCCGCCATTACAGGCGCGGCTACGCTTGAAGTCACTGTTCTGGATACACTGCATAACGGCAAAAATCTGGCTATCGTCGACAGTTCGATAGAGGCGCATATGTTGGACCTGTTAATCTACCGCGAACCGGCAAAGGTCCACCCTGACAGGGGCGAACACCAGTGGATGATCTGCGGAAAATCATGCCTTGCAGGAGATATTTTCGGAGAGTTCCGCTTCGATGCGCCGCTAAATCCCGGCGACCGGATTTCTTTTCAAGACGCCGCAGGCTATACCATGGTTAAGAAAAACTGGTTCAACGGCGTGAAAATGCCCGGTATCGCCGTACGCGAACTAGATGGCACGGTCACAATGGTGCGCGACTTCGATTACGAAGATTTCAAATCCGCGCTTTCCTAAACTTCCTAAATAAACGAGGTCTTTTGAACACATGAAACGCAATGTTCTCATCATCGGTGCCGGTGGCGTCGCTCAGGTCGTGGCGCATAAGACGGCGCAAAACAACGATGTACTGGGTGATTTACATATCGCCAGCCGCACGGTTTCCAAATGCGACGCCATCATCACCAGCGTGCACGCAAAGGGCGCGATGAAACAGAGCGGCGTGTTTGACGCGCATCAGCTTGACGCCATGGACAGTGACGCCGTCGAGGCGCTTGTTCGGAAGCTCGGCGTGCAAATCGTGATCAACGTGGGCTCTCCGTTTGTGAATATGACCGTGCTTGAGGCCTGTATCCGCACCGGTGCTGCATATATCGACACTGCCATTCACGAAGACCCAGCAAAAATTTGCGAAACGCCCCCTTGGTATGGCAATTACGAATGGAAACGCCGCGAGGATTGTGCCGCAGCAGGTGTTACCGCTATTCTTGGGGCCGGCTTTGATCCCGGCATGGTCAACGCTTTTTCACGCTTCGCCATTGACGCGTTCATGGACGAGGTAAAGTCTATTGATATCGTCGACATCAACGCTGGCGACCACGGTAAGTATTTCTCGACCAATTTCGATCCAGAGATCAACTTTCGCGAATTTACCGGCACGGTATACAGCTGGCAGCAAGGCGCGTGGCAGGAGAACGCCATGTTCGAAGTGGGTCGCGAATGGGACCTGCCGGTCGTTGGCAAGCAGACCGCTTATATGTCCGGTCATGACGAGGTGCATTCGTTGGCAGCCAACTATCCGCAAGCCGATGTCCGGTTCTGGATGGGCTTTGGCGACCACTATATTAATGTGTTCACCGTGCTGCAAAATCTGGGGCTTCTTTCAGAGCAACCGGTCACAACCGCGGAAGGCTTGGAAGTCGTGCCGTTGAAACTGGTTAAGGCGGTACTACCCGACCCTTCAACCCTTGCTCCGAACTATACCGGGAAAACCTGCATCGGTGATCTAGTTAAAGGTATCAAGGACGGGCAAGAAACCGAGGTATTTGTCTATAATATCTCTGACCATGAAGAGGCCTACCGCGAAGTCGGAAGTCAGGGCATATCCTATACGGCGGGCGTACCGCCAGTCGCTATGGCCATGCTGATCGCCAACGGCACCTATGATCTGGGCACCATGCTAAATGTCGAAGAACTGGACCCTAAGCCTCTATTTGCCTTGCTTGATACTATCGGCCTACCGACGCGGGTTAAAATCGGCGATGCCGATATGGCGTGGCATCAATCTATCACCTGACATGAAACCGGAAGGCGGAAGATCTACGTTCCGACATTGTCGCCGCGCGCTGATCTCTGCCTTCCACACATAGGCACTCTGCACAGGCCAAGCTGTGCAAACGACCGTGTACTTATCCACCCCTGACGGGCGGAAATCTGCGATCATTTCCAAGTATTACATTTATTGTTTGTGAAGTGGCGGACCGAGGAGGATTCGAACCCCCGACCCCCTGATTCGTAGTCAGGTACTCTATCCAGCTGAGCTATCGGTCCGTTAGGGCGGGGTTTAATTCTGGGCGAGAGGGTTTGCAACCCTTTCTT
>DRFG01000143.1 GCA_011050655.1 Roseobacter sp. | reverse complement strand
GGGACAAGGTCGCTTCGCTGACCAACGGGTATCTGGTCAACCCGACCAATGGCACCCCCTGGACCACCGTCGGAGGCAGTGGCACCGCACGCGTTCATAATAAATGGGATGCAGTCCACATCAACGCCTTCGGGTCAGGTGGCACTATCGACCCAAACGGATTCACAATACTGGAAGAAACTACAATAACGGGTGGTCGTGGCGCGACACCGTTCAGGTCAGGCAGCCCGGTAGCAGGCCCCGATAGCGGCGGTGACTGGGACAGATACGGCACCACAGGACCGTGGAACCGCATCCAATATGCCGGGTCGTGCAAAGCCGATGACCCTTCACCTACGCTTCCAGGCCAAGAAGGACCAGCAAACGGAGCCGGCTCGGTCTCACCCGAAACGACCGACCCTGGTGTGAATTCGGTAGAAGTGTGTACCGAAGTGCCGACTTCGGGCTTTAACCTGAACTCAAGCGACGCCACCGCCCTACCCAACGGCACAAACGCAATACGCTTTGCCTTTGGTGGTATTGCGCAAGGCGAGGTTTTCTATGCCGCGCTCAGACTTCGCGTGTTGGATATCAATGCCTTGGGACCCGTCAACGCCGAAGGACATGGTGGAGACAGTGCAGAAGGCGCTGCGGCGGGTAATGATAACCCCTGGCGGTATTGGGTGGCGGGGTCATCGGTTTATGCTTTGCCCAATTCCGACGATATCAGCGTTGGTATCGCAATCGTCGAAGTAAACGGTGCCCCTTATACTGGCGGTGATATCCCGCCATACGCAACCCTGCGCTATAGTGTGTCTTATGCAAACACATCACTCGCACCGCTGACAAATGCATCCGTCCAGGTAACCTTGCCATCGCAAGCAACCGGCACCTCCAATTTTTCGGTTGTTACCGGAAGCGATATTCGTCCTGCTGTTGCCCCCACCGGCGGTACTTTCAGCTTCAACACGATCCCCTCCATGGCCGGCCTGCAAAGCGGCACCATCGAATTCGACGTCACAACGAACGCGTCCGCATCGGGAGTAGTCACAGCCGAGACCCAGATCACGAGCGACGAATCCGGGCCAAGTAACTCTTCGGTCACCGTGAACGTATTTAACGAGCCGGTCGAAACGATGCCGTCTTGTAACGGCACCCGAACTTCCGCGGTGGACTGGGCGACAGACAGTCCAACCCTGCTGGGGGGTCCGTTGGCCTTTTCGAATAATGGGCTAAGCGGCACAATTACCGTAATTGACCAATCACAGCCGTTCCGCCCAGCGGCAGTCAATACGACAAGCACGCTTTACGCCGGTGACGGTGGTAACCCGATGCTTGATGCACAATATGTCGATTTACAGGTGTCGTTCGACATTCCGTTAACTGGTATTTACCTCTACATCGCAGACCTCAACCAAGATGAATCCGTGACGGTTTACGGTATGTTGAATGGGCTGGCTGTATCGCCCGGCATCGCCAACGGTGCGGGGTCTCTCAACATGACCAAAGCGGCGAATGCTGACGGGTCTGTTACCGGCGAACGCACCAATGCGCTTGGCGCAGGGTCGCAGCGCGCTGTCACTGTTGGGTTTAACCTCCCGATTGATACGTTGGTCATACGGCATACCCCGCTTCAGCTAAGCGCACCGGGATTCTCGGGGGCTGATGGCATGCACCTGGGCGATATCTTGACCTGCATAGATTTCACCGACGCGCCGTCGGCCATGGGCGATGCGCTACACAACTTCATCGACAGTGATGCGATACGACTGGGGGCCACCGAAACCGGCGATACCGGCCCCGGCAACGCGGTCAACGCCGATAGCGACGAAGACGACGGGATGAATATCCCATTGATGACGCAGGGTTTTATCACGGTGGTAACGGCCGATGTAACCGGCAGTGATGGTGTGTTGCACGGTTGGATAGACTTTAACGGAAACGGCGTATTTGAATCCGATGTGGCTGAACACGTTGCCATGAACTTGGCGGATGACGGTACCGGTGATGATGTGGCAGCGGGTGACGGTCAAATTCAATTCAATGTTAATGTTCCGGGTGACGCCGTTTTGGACCAAACTTTTGCCCGTTTTCGTTGGTCGACGACTCCACACCTCAGCTCCTCCGGATTTGCCTCCGATGGTGAAGTCGAAGATTACGCGCTCACAATTGCCGCGGCCCCCTTGGTCGATCGTGGTGATGCACCGGCTAGCTATGGTGATCCGCTGCATATCATCGCCGATGCAGGTCCGGTCGGCGTATACCTCGGCGCGATAGTGCCTGATCCTGAAGCAGTGTCGCAAGCCAGTGCTGATGCCACCGGGGATGATCTTGACGGTAACGACGATGAAGATGGCGTAATACTGCCGCAGCTCTACCAGGGTGCCGCGACCGAATTAATCGTATCCGTCAACGAGGTAACGGGTGGACTAGGGTTCGGAGTGGCCTATTTGCAGGCCTGGGTCGATTTCGACGGAAACGGCGTCTTTGACGCGACCGACATGATCGCGGCCGATTTGCAAGATGGGGCGGCCGGTGACAAAGATGGCGTTCTGAACGGCAAGATCGTATTCGATGTCAACGTTCCCGTAAATTCGACGCTACTGCCGACGTTCGCCCGCTTTAGATGGTCCACCACGGCCGGGATCGGAATCGTCGCCTTGGACGGCGAAGTCGAGGACTACAGGCTGACGATTTCGGGCGATTCCGCTCCTATCACCTGTGATGCAGGTCTATATCAGATTTCGACCGACAAATCTGTTCTCAAGAAGCTGGTCTTTTCGACGGGGTTGACCGGATACACGCTGAACCTGCAAGACATCGGCCGCGCCGGAACCAACTTGGACGGGGGGTGGGGGTATAACGAACTAGATGGCTATATCTACGGAGTTAAAAGCGGCGGACGGGAGCTTTGGAGAGTAGACGGATCGGGTACTTTCACCAGGCTGACGGACCCGCCGTCAACCATAGAAAAAGGCGGCACAGCGGGCGACATGTTGCCTAACGGTGTGATGGTCTATCTAGCCAGTGATAATGAATTTCAGCTGCTTGATCTGTCGGACCCCAATAACACTATCGATAATGGGTTACTGGTGCTGGCTACGCCCGTTGATGCCTTGGATTTCGCGTTCAACCCGCTCGATGGAAATTTATACGGCATCGATGGTAATACGGCTCAGGTTTTTCGCGTGACAGCCAACAGCGGGAGCGCCAGCGTCGGGTCCGAAGCCGTTACGTTTTTTGGGCCCAGCTATTACAACAGTTCTTATGGGGCCACGTGGTTCGATGAGAACGGATTGTTCTACGTCTATGACGATATCACCAACGAAGTTTTCCTTGTAGATATCGCCACGGGGGTACGTCAAGGGATTGCAGTCAGCCAGAATGATGAAGGTGGCAAAAACGACGGCGCGTCCTGCCGCGGTCCTTCTGTCATTCAGTACGGTACGGTTTCAGGGAATGTGTATATCGATCAGAATGCGTCAGATGAAAAAGACGGAGCCGAAATCAACTTGGGCGGCGGAATCGCGATAAGCATCTACGATGATGCCGGCACGCCAAATGAACTTGCTGATGACGATTTCATCAAAACCGTCGACACTTTTGCAGACGGTACATATCAAATTTCTAACCTTTCCCCCGGCTCCACATACCGTATCGAAGTGGATGTAAATGATAGCGATCTTCCGGCCGGATCGCAGATTGGCACATCTAACCCGATCGTGGGCGTGACCGTCGTGGCCAACGGCGATAGCTCGGGTCAGAATTTTGGATTTGATCCCCAACTCAGTGACCTTTCACTGGTCAAGGTGGCCTATGCCTCTGGGACCAATACAGTCATTACGACAGCCTCGCCTGGAGACGTAATCGATTGGGTGATCACGGTAAACAACAGCGGCCCAGGGTCACCTTCCAACGTGACGGTTATTGAAAAGCTTCCATCAGGGTTTCAATATCTTACCGATGATGCCCCTGCTACCGGCGACTATTACGACCCTGATACAGGCGTTTGGTTTGTCGATGAAATTCTTCCCGGGACCGCTGAAACGCTGACGATCCGGGCGCGCGTGGAGGAAACCGGCATCCACGTTAACACTGTCGAGATCATCAAGAGCTCACTGCCTGATCTCGATAGCGACCCAAGCACTGGTGCAAAGGTGGATGATTTCAACGATGGGATCGCAGATGATGATGAAGACAGTTATGAGATTTCGCTTACCACCGGAGAGCGTACCTTGTCGGGCCGTCTGTTCGTCGACAACGCGATCGACGGTGGTACTGCGCACGATGGTATCGCCAACGGAGGAGAGAAGGGAACGGCCAATGCGGTGGTGGTTATTCTGAGTGACAGCAACACAGTTATCGCACAGCCTAAAATCTCGTCCGACGGAACATGGTCCTATGCGTTGAGCGCGGACTATTCGGGCCGTATCACGCTAAGGCTCGACCCTCTTACCGGGTGGTTGCCAATCTCGGAGAGCAAAAGTGGACTGCCGTCGCTTGTCGACACGGATGTCCACGATGGAACATATAGTTTTGTCCCGGCCGCCGATACGGATTATCCGGATATGAATTTTGGCGTCGTCAAGGCACCGACCATGACATTGGATCAATCAGCCGAGATTCAGGCCGGACAGGTTGCCGTGCTAGCTCATCAATATGTCGCCACCACCAATGGTACGGTTTTGTTCACCTTCGGCGATGTAACCCAGACCCCCTCAGATACCTATAGTGCGGCAATCTATTCGGATCCGGATTGTGACGGTGCCCCCGACGCTGCCATCAACTCTTCAACGTCGGTTGTTGCTGGCCAGTTGATATGCATTGTCTCGCGGGTCTCTGCCGGGGCGGGTGCTGGGCCAGGAAGCAGTTTTATCTACGCGCTTGATGCTACAACCTCGTTTGACGGAACGCCTGTTACACATGTTGCGGCTAATATCGACCGCGTGACCAGTGGCGCGGCTTCTGGGGTGCTGACCCTTTCGAAAACTGTCAAGAACGCAACTGCTAATTCTGCCGAAGGTACATCTAACCTGGGGTCCGCAGGGGATGTGTTGACCTATCGCATTCAGATCGAAAACAAGAGTTCGGCCGCGGCCAGTGACGTAATCATCTATGACCGCACACCACCATATACCAGCCTGTCCGAACCAGTGGAAACGCCAGTATCAGTGGGTACGGCATTAAGCTGCGCTTTGACAGTTCCGG
>DRFG01000142.1 GCA_011050655.1 Roseobacter sp. | reverse complement strand
CGCGCATCTTGCGGGCGCTTTCAGCTTCAAACCCGATCAGACCACCGCCGATTGCAGGGTTGGTGCGGGTCGTGGCAATCACCATGCCGTCCATCCACATGTCGATGCCATAATCCTGGGTACCGGTCGATTTAGCGACCATATCAGTGCGCTGCTGCGGTTTGGTGAGTAAGCGCCATTGCGAAGGGTCGCGCAGGGTAACTGTCTGCGCAGGCGGGATTTCGGCTGCAATCGTGGCAAGATCAATGTATTCGATCTTGAGCCCGTCCGGCAAAACGACGCAGCCGTTTTCCGTAGAAAGCTGGTCACGCCGCAAACCGGTTTGTTTCATCGCGGCCTTGATCAGGGTTTCGCGAGCAACAGCACCGGCCATCCGCAACCGGTCATACATATCGGGCACGGTCGAGGACCCGCCGGTGATGGGCAGCCCCAGAAACTTGCCCATGACGTCGGCGGCACCGCGACCAGTTCGTGCTAGCATTGTCTCTGACGTGGCGGCGATCGGCATCGCTTCGGCACCGACCACACCGTTGTAGTAGATTGCGTCGGCTGGCCCGCTCGACAGCGTAGCTGTGGCAGGGTCAATATCTAATTCTTCGGCGATTAGATGCGCCTGCATTGACCAAGCACCTTGACCCACATCGGCGCGCGGCGTGATCAGCGTAATACCTTGGGCGTCGATTTTGACATAGGGGGTAATCGCCGTTTCGCCCGGTTTTAGATCGGCCAGCAACGGATTTTCGCCTTCACGCTTATACTGGTAAGTGCCAAAAATCACCCCCCCGGCAATCGCGGTAGAACCGATCAGAAAACTGCGGCGGGCGATGGTTTTCACGCGTCCCATATCAGGTTGCCTTCAATTTGAGAGCCGCAGATTTAACGGCCTCGCGTATACGCGGATAGGTTCCGCAGCGGCATAGGTTCCCGCTCATCGCCGTGTCGATTTCGGTATCTGTGGGAGATGAATTCACATCAAGAAAGGCAGCGGCCTGCATGATCTGCCCCGACTGGCAATAACCACATTGTGCCACCTGCAATTCGATCCATGCTTCCTGCACGGCATGGCGCGCGGCCGGAGTACCCAACCCGTTGATCGTGGTAACCGCGCCATCAACGTCACTGGCAGCCAATTGACACGACCGCACAGCAACGCCGTCGACATGCACGGTACAGGCCCCGCATTGTGCAATTCCGCAGCCGTATTTTGGTCCGGTGATCCCCAGTTCATCCCGCAGGACCCACAACAGCGGCATGTCTTCTTCGACATCAACCTCGTGCGTCGTGCCATCTACCGTCAGTTTCATGTGCTGCGTCCCCGTTTCTAGCCCTCAGTAAGGTACCACCCATGCGTGCGGAGTAAACCTCGACTTTGGCAATAGCACATATACCCTTGGGTCACGCTATTGAGATATTCGCCCGCCAATCAAGAAAAAACGCCGCCCTTTAGGACGGCGTTACATCATATCGGTTTAAGTGCGACCCTGACTTAGTATTCGACAACCGCTCGGATCGATTTGCCTTGGTGCATCAGTTCAAAACCTTCGTTGATCTGGTCAAGGGTCAGCTTATGGGTGATCATCGGATCGATCTCGATTTTGCCATTCATGTACCAGTCGACGATCTTTGGCACGTCCGTTCGCCCCTTGGCCCCCCCAAATGCAGTGCCTTTCCAGACACGGCCAGTGACCAATTGGAACGGACGGGTCGAAATTTCTGCTCCAGCGGGGGCTACGCCGATGATGATGCTTTCGCCCCAGCCTTTATGTGCAGCCTCCAGAGCGGTACGCATGACCTTGGTATTGCCCGTCGCATCGAAGGTATAGTCGGCACCGCCCTTGGTAAGTTCTACCAGATGAGCAACCATGTCACCCTCGACCTTGGTGGGATTGACGAAATCTGTCATGCCAAAGTAACGGCCGGTCTCTTCCTTGTCATCATTCAGATCGACACCGATAATCTGGTCTGCCCCGGCAAGACGCAACCCTTGGATAACATTCAAGCCGATTCCGCCGAGGCCGAAGACCACGCAACGTGCGCCGATCTCGACTTTGGCGGTGTTAATTACCGCGCCAATGCCCGTTGTGACACCGCATCCAATGTAGCATATCTTGTCAAAGGGTGCATCCTTGCGCACCTTGGCCAGCGCGATTTCCGGGATCACTGTGTGGTTGGCAAAGGTCGAGCACCCCATATAGTGATGGATCGGCGTCCCATCGAGCATCGAAAAACGCGTGGTTCCGTCTGGCAGCAGACCCTGACCCTGAGTAACACGGATCGCTTGGCACAGGTTCGTCTTGCCCGAGAGGCAGTATTCGCACTCGCGGCATTCAGGTGTATACAGTGGAATAACGTGATCGCCGACTTCCAGCGTTGTGACACCTTCGCCTATCTCAAGCACGATGCCTGCGCCTTCATGCCCCAGAATGGCGGGAAAGATGCCTTCGGGGTCGTCACCAGAACGGGTGAATTCGTCGGTGTGGCAAAGGCCCGTGGCCTTGATCTCGACAAGAACTTCACCTTTGCGTGGGCCTTCAAGATTGACCTCCATGATTTCTAACGGTTTGCCTGCGGCAACGGCGACGGCAGCACGGGTTTTCATCATTGGACGCATCCTTTTGCTATTTTAGGGCAAAAGGCCGAAATTGGTGCGCATTGTCAAGCTTACGATACGCCAGAGTGTGGCCGGTCATGGGCGACGGCATCGTTAGAGGGGGCTCTGCCCCCGGTGCCGCTTTGCGGCCCCTCCCCCGGGATTTTTCACCATCTGGAATTTGGACTCAGCGTGGTCCTTAGAGAGACATGGCGTATGCGCCAATATACCGACCCTGAGCCTGGCGGGGACCAGCGCGGGAATGGGCGACTACAGACAAGCATCTTTCGATGCGGCCTGTTGCAACGCTGTTACCATGGCGGTGAGTTCGGAATGTCTGTGTGTGGTTTCGCGCAGGCTGATCCCTACCGGGCCTGCCATCATCGGCGCGTTCAGCGATAAGGCCTTGAGGCTCCCTTCTGAAAGTTCTTTGGCTATGACACCGCGGGAGATGAACCAGATGGCATCGGTATCCAATAGAATGCGTCTGCCAAAGGCCAAGGACACAGTTTCATAGGCGGGGGTGACGTGATCCATCGCGATGCTGCGCAGGTAGGACCGAACCAACGAGCCGATCACAGCACCGGGAGGCGGGAGCATCAGCGGAAACTGCCCCGCATCCTGAGCGTTGAAGCGATCGGTCAATGGGTGGTCCGCACGCACCACCGCCACGACATCTTCGGTGTATAGCTGAGTGAAGAACCACCGGCTGACGCCGGAGGCATCATTTGTCGGAATGTAATTCCAGATACTGCTTGATGACATCGTCTGTCACATTCCCAGATGTAGTCGAGAAGTATCCACGTGCCCAAAACCGCCTTCCCCAGTAGCGCTT
>DRFG01000141.1 GCA_011050655.1 Roseobacter sp. | reverse complement strand
TTCTAAACTGGGTTGCGAAATTTCCCCTATCTTGCTGGAAAGCAAGGAGAATGAAAGATGGCCCATACAGAGCTAAACCTGCGTGAACGGCGCACGATTGAAGATATGTTGAATGCTAAGATACCCGTACGAGAGATAGCAGCGCAGATCGGCAGGCATGTTTCGACGATTTATCGTGACATTAAGCGCAACGGCTACGCCGACGAAGACCTGCCGGAACTGAACGGATACTATGGTGTTGTCGCTCAACGCGCTGCGGCTCAAAGGCGTACGCGCCGTCAAAAATTGGTGCGCCTTGTCGGCTTGCGAAAGGCTGTGATCAAGCAGCTCAAAGAAGGTTGGTCTCCCGAACAGATTGCTGGTCGATTGCACTTTGAAGGTCAAACCGTGCGTATCAGCCACGAGACAATTTATGCCTATGTCTACGGACCAGACGGCCAATCCAAAGAGCTGGCCCGATACCTCCCAAACCGGCGCAAGAAACGGAGACCGCACCATTCGCGCAGGCCCCGTGGTCTTGCTTTCCCGCCAGATCGATCCATCCATGAACGACCCGACTACCTTGATACGCGTGAGACTTTTGGCGAATGGGAGGGCGATTTGATGATTTTCGAGCGTGCTCAGGGTAAGATGAACGTCGCCTCGCTCGTTGAGCGTAAGATCCGCTTCGCCGTCCTGTTCCGTAACAACGCATCTGATGAACAAGCTAATGAGCGTAATGGAACCCCTGCCCCAAACGGCCCGTAAATCGATCACCTTTGATAGAGGTATTGAGTTTAGGAACTGGCGCAAGCTGAAGCCTGGAATCGGAACCGAGGCATGGTTTTGTGATCCGCAAGCCCCGTGGCAAAAGGGTTCCGTCGAAAACCTGAACAAGCGTGCTCGGCGCTACTTACCAAGAGATGCGCCTTTGGCCGCGCTCTCAAATCGAGATATGAAGTCGATTTGTGCCCGATTAAACGGAACGCCCAGAAAGTGCCTCGGATGGCGAACACCCACCGAAGCATTCAGAGAAGAACTGATGAAACTGAGATAGCGGAAACCGTCGCAACGACCCTTGAGATTCCAAAGTTGCGCGCAACTTTGAAGTGCGACTTCTATTAGAAAACAATGAGTTATCCAATAGGAGGAATATCGCATGGGAACCGTTTACACGCAACTGAGCATGCAAGAACGACGCAGGATCGAAGACTGGTGGCTTGCAAAGGTCCCCGTCGCAGAGATGGCGCGTGTTTTGAAGCGTCACAAGTCGACGATCTTTCGAGAGATCAAACGCAATTTCTGGGCGGATGATGCATTCCCCAAAAAGTAAGCGGGATACTTCGGGATGGCCGCTCACCAGCGCACGCTGCAACGCCGTTCCACGCAACGCAAATTGATCCGGCATCCCGATCTGTGCAAGCGTGTGATCGAGCGCATCAAACAAGGCTGGACGCCCGAACAGATCGGCAACCGGATGATCCATGAAGGCGCAAAACTGCGGGGCTGTCAGGAAACGATCTATCGCTACATCTATTCGAAGGAAGGCATTGCGCAGGAACTGTGATGGTACCTGCCCGGGCACCGCAAATCCCGCAGACCGCGTCGCGCCAGAAAGCGCCTGCCACCCAAGTTTGACCGCGATGTCAGTATCCTGTTCCGCCCGGACGACGTGGCGCATCGGCATCAGTTTGGCCACTGGGAAGGCGATTTGATGCTGTTCAAACAGAAGCTTGGGCAAACCAATGTCACATCGCTGGTCGAGCGTGTCAGCCGCTTTACGGTGCTACTCAAGAACCCAAACAAACGTACCAAACCTGTCATGGGAAAGATCATGAAGGCGGTACGCGACCTGCCTCACCTGGCCCGCAAATCCATCACCTTCGACCGCGGCACAGAGTTCGTCAACTGGCCGCATCTGCAGGCTGAGATAGGCACGCAAACCTGGTTCTGCGATCCCTCTTCTCCCTGGCAGAAGGGCTCGGTGGAAAACACCAATCGAAGGGTCTGAAGATGGCTTCCCCGCAAGCGAGACATCAGGACGATCACAGACGAAGACATGAAGGTGATCTGCGATCGACTCAACAACACGCCTCGCAAATGCCTTGGATGGAAGACACCGGCAGAGGTCTTCAGAGAAAAGATGATGGAAGAAATGGGCCAAAGCCCTTACCCTCAACGCCAATAGGAGTCGCGGTTCAGGTATCGCTCACAATATGAATTTGAACATGCCGTTGACCGGATACGTGCGGCTGTAGCTGCAAAGTCCGCACCCGGCTTTTTGATTACAGCACGGGCTGAAAACTTTATATACAACCGCCCTGATTTGAATGACACGATCCGGCGTCTACAAGCGTTTGAGGAAGCGGGCGCAGATGTTGTCTACGCATCAGGACTGGCAGACATCGCAACCGTTCGCGCGATCTGCAAATCAGTCTCGGTGCCGGTGAATGTCGTCGTTGGTCTGTCAGCAGCATCCTATACCGTTGATAATCTGTCCTCCGCAGGCGTCAGGCGCATCAGCACTGGAGGATCACTTGCCCGCGCTGCGTTGGGGGAAATGATACGTGCCGCGCAGGAATTGAAAGAGTGTGGGACTTTTGAATGTTCTAAAAGGGCCATCTCGGATGCCGATGCCGCTGGCCAGATGCGGATATTGTCGCGCGCTGCGAATTGACCCGGAGAACAATACTGTATCAGTCAAAAGCCAAACGTTTGTACCGCTGGCTAATGAACCCTTTGTTAAACAGCCTCCGGAAAACCGACAATTTGTGAATTTACAGCAAAAGCTCTCTTTGTCTAAGGTTTGTGGCTGCTGTCAGCGCGAGCTGCAGCGGCGACAAACCCGACAAGGAGGAAAGCGCGGGCGGGTTTCGATGCTATGGGGATTGTGCGTTACGTCGGCGGCAGACGATGCAGAGCGCTACAGTTCTGATTGCATTCTCGAACACAGGACGGTCTGACTTCTCGACGTGATACCAATGCTTCGCTTGTATTTTGGACGTCATTGTCTTGTTTCATTCGGTTCGTCTGGATGCTGACCGCAGTGATTGGTTCGGCGCACTTACATTGCAGCGTCGGATTTGAAGGCCGGATCATGCGGCATCCTCCCATGGCGGTGCTCGGGATTGCGGAAGCTGGCCGCGCAAGAAGGTCTCAATGATCACCATCAGGCCACCGCATTTGGGACACGTCTGTAGCTGGTCTCGTGCATCGTTTCCGCCGTCTTGGTCCTCATCGGCTTTGGGGCTGGCGTCTACTTCAACCTCCAGCAAGCACCTGATCTTTGCGATCCTGTCGCGGCGAATGCCATTCGCGAGGAAGCCGGTGTGGCGGATGCGATGGAAGCCGGAGGGTAGAACATGGATCAGGAAGCGGCGGATGAACTCGTCCGTGGACAGCCGCATGGTCTTCATCCTATCCCCGCTTTTGATGCGATAGTCTTTCCAGCGGAAGGTTACGGAGTTGGCATCGGCACCAATCAGGCGATGGTTCGAGATCGCGATCCGGTGCGTGTAACGGCTCAGATAGGCCAACACGGCTTCGGGTCCGCCGAAGGGTTGTTTGGAATAAACGACCCAGTTTACTTTGCGCAGCGGTGCAAGAGATGTTGCGAAGGCCTCGGGATCGACCAGCTTTGACAGGCTGCCAAGGAACGCCAGCTTGCACT
>DRFG01000140.1 GCA_011050655.1 Roseobacter sp. | reverse complement strand
TGCTCCTCATTTTTGTCTTGGTTTATTCCTTGATGCGATACCAGTCGGCAGCATTCCACAATTCGGAATCCCACGTATTCATGATAACGCCCCCCAGTGTAGTGGATGCCGCAGAGACACGCCCGCGGTCGACCAGCGGGACAATCGTCATCGTTTCCTTGGTGATAATGTCGTTCAGCTTTTTGGCGATTTCACCACGCTTGCTCAGCTCACCAGTACGCGACAGTTCGTCTAGCAACGCGTCGTATTCTTCGTTGCAAAAACGGTTGATGTTCCCACCTTGCCACTGGCTTGATGGCTTTGGTTCGCCGCCACAACGGTAAGCCGACAGATAGGCCTGTGGGTCCGTACCGTCAAAATTGTTGGCGTACATTTCGACATCCGCATAGAATTTTTGGAATGTATCGGGCGAACCGGGGTCGCCGCCGAAAAACACCGATGCATCAAGGTTGCGCAGTTCGACTTCGACACCGATCTGATTCCACCAGTCTTTGATCAAGGCCTGAAAATCCTGACGCACAGCGTTGGTTGATGATTGATACAGCAAAGATAGTTTCTTGCCGTCCTTATCGCGGATGCCATCACCATCGGAGTCAGTCCAGCCCGCTTCTTCCAGCAGTGCTTTGGCACCTTCAAGATCTTGTGTCAGACACTCTGTATTGTCTGATGCGTAAAGCTCGGGTGCAGGTACCAAGCTGCATGTCGGACGTCCCGCTTGACCATAGCCGACTTCGACCAGCAAGGGACGGTCAATCGCCATCGAAAGGGCTTTGCGCACCTTGAAGTCCGACAAGATCGGGTGCGGGTGTGCGACAGTCGCGCGTTCGCCTTCGGGCAAGTCGGGCGAAGGATCGGTCATGTTCATCTCGATCCGCTCAACCAGTGTGCCGAACGCCGAGATCGGCTTGCCTTTGCCACCTTCGGCCATTTTCGCCAACACATCCGGTGCCAGCTGCATGTTCCAGGCATAATCGTATTCGCCGGTTTCCATCACGGCGCGGCCTGCGGCATTTGCATCGCCACCCCCTTTGAACGTCAACGATGCAAAGGCAGGCTTGCCCGGATCGCGATAGTTCGGGTTGGCTTCCATCTGGATCACATCGTTGGGACGGAAATCTGTAACCATAAACGGCCCGGTGCCGATTGGATTAAAGTTAGCTTCGGTGCATTCCGGTGCTTTTGCCCCCAGACATTCGGCGAACTGAGTTGCCTGAATGATCGGAGATTGCGCGCCCATGAATGGCCCATAAGGGTTCGGCTTGGCATCCGCGAAATTCACTGTCACGGTCAGGTCGTCAACTATGTCGATACTTTCAACGCCGTCGAACTTGGAAGCCTGAGCGCAGCCGCCTTCGGGGGCCATGCAATAATCAGCGGTGAATTTGACATCCGCAGAGGTCACGGGGCTGCCATCGGACCATAACAGACCTTCCTTTAGCTTCCACGTAATGGATTTGAGATCCTCGGAAACGCCGCCGTTCTCGACGGTTGGGATTTCAGTCGCAAGATATGGGACCAAAGCACCGGTTTCGTCGTAACGGCCCAGAGGTTCGATGACCAAGCTGGCAGCCTCAAGATCCTTGGTGCCGCCGGATAGGTATGGCGTCATGATCGAGGGGGCTTGCCAGTAAATAATCTTTACCTCGCCATCGCGTCCGCGCTCGCCTTCGTGGGCGGCCGCAAAGGCGGCGGGGGCAAGGGCAACCGAAGCCACTGCACCCATTAAAAGGGTTTTCATATTCATAACTTACTCCTTGTTGGACACTCTATTTGTCTTGGTGTCGCGTTCTTTTCTTGTCGGTATCACTTACACGATGTGGTCTCGACAGTCTTATGATCGTTTCGAAAAGGTCAAGACCGCAAGTTCCGCATCGTCTTACGACGTCACGCTCTGTCCGCCCTTCGCCCTTTTCGCACGCATGTATTTATGGAAACAGGTTTCACACAAATTGCAAGCCTCGTGAATGGTGCGGCGAAAGACGGGCAGAGCGGGGTTTGACACTGGGTCACGAATGGTCTTAGCGTCAACTGATCAACATAATTAACAAACGAATAATATCAGCGGAAAAATTATGCTCGACCAGACCTCAGCGACACCTATCGCGCAGATTCAAGAGCTTAGGGTAGAGTTTCAGACCCAAGATGGTCCGGTTTTAGGTGTCGAAAATGTCAGTTTCGACATCAGGGCTGGCGAAACCGTGTGCGTTGTGGGCGAATCCGGGTCCGGAAAATCAGTATCTTCGTTGTCGCTTATGCGGTTGGTAGAGTTTGGCGGTGGCCGTATCGCTGGAGGGCGCCTGCTATTTGAACGCCAGCACGCTCCGGCGATTGACCTGGCGCAAACGAACCAAGATCTCATGCGCGAAATTCGTGGCAACGAAATCGGCATGATCTTTCAAGAGCCGATGACGGCGCTTAACCCGGTCTTCACAGTGGGCCGTCAACTTACCGAAGGGCTTCGCCTGCACAAGAGAATGTCGCGCTCTCAGGCTGAAACACGGGCGCTGGAACTGTTGACACAGGTGCGTATCCCCGAACCCGAGCGACGTCTGACGCAGTACCCACACGAGCTTTCGGGGGGCATGCGGCAACGTGTAGTGATCGCCATGGCGCTGGCCTGTTCGCCGCGGTTATTGATCGCTGATGAACCGACGACGGCATTGGACGTGACCATTCAGGCCGAAATCCTTGCCTTGATCGACCGTTTGAAACGCGAGACCGGTACCGCAGTAATGTTCATTACTCACGATATGGCGGTGGTCGCACAGATGGCGGACCGCGTCGTGGTCATGTTTCGGGGCAACAAGGTTGAAGAGGGGACTGTCGAGGAAATTTTCGAGAACCCCCAACACCCTTACACCAAGGCCCTTTTGGCAGCCGTCCCCAAGTTGGGGGAAATGCGTGGCAAGCCCTATCCTGAACCAATGAAACTTTTGGGCACTCAAGGTAAGGAAATTGTGCCCATAAAAGGCACTGAGGATACCCTTCTGACGGTCAAGAACCTGACCACGCGGTTTCCCGTTACCGGAGGGTTCTTACGCCGCACCATCGCGAATGTGCACGCGGTAGAAGACCTGTCATTCACTATAAACAAAGGCCAAACTCTTAGCCTTGTGGGGGAATCAGGTTGCGGGAAATCTACAGCGGGACGGTCGGTGCTGCGGTTGGTCGAACCTTTGTCCGGCGAGATCAACATCGACGGCAAAGACATCATGGCGTTGAATGCAAAGGGTCTACGTGAATCGCGTCTGGATATGCAGATGATCTTTCAGGATCCGTTCGCCTCGTTGAACCCCCAGATGCAATTATCGGACCAAGTTGCCGAACCGATCCACAACTTTCGCACCCTGAAAGGCGAGGCGCTGACCAAACGCGTGGAAATGCTGTTTGATCGGGTCGAATTGCCGCGCAGCTTCATGCGGCGGTTTCCTCACGAACTATCGGGCGGTCAACGACAGCGGGTTGCCATTGCTCGTGCCCTTGCGTTGAACCCCAAACTTATCATCGCAGATGAAGCCGTATCAGCACTGGATGTTTCTGTGCAGGCGCAGGTGGTGAATCTGATGTTGGAGCTGCAACTGGAACTCGGGTTGTCCTTTCTGTTTATTAGCCATGACATGGCCGTGGTCGAACGCGTGAGCCATCATGTTGGGGTCATGTATCTGGGGCGGATCGTTGAGATGGGCACACGGTCTCAGGTGTTCGAGAATCCGCAGCACCCCTATACTCAAGCGTTGATGAAAGCCGTGCCGATTGCTGATCCGCGGATGCGGAAAAAGGAAAGCGAGCTGAATTTCAAACCTATCCCATCGCCCATTCATCCGACGGATTATGTCGCGGAAGCCTCTGTTTACAAAACCGTATCTCCTGGACATCAGGTGCTTATCACCGACAGCGGATACTAAAGGATCAAATTGATGACGTCGCGTATGACCCCGTTTGCCCTTATGGAAAAGCTGATCAGTTTTCCCACTGTATCACGCGATACCAACATTCCGCTGATTGATTGGGTTGCTGACTATCTTGACAGTCATGGTATTGCGTCGCATCGCTATATCGACCCGGGTCAGCCGAAACATGCCTTGTTTGCCCATGTCGGCCCGCTGGAAGAAGGGGCTGTTGTGCTTTCGGGTCACACCGATGTCGTCCCCGTAGATGGCCAGCCATGGGACAGTGACCCCTTTAGCGTCGTCGAACGTGAGGGGCGTTATTATGGCCGTGGTACCTGCGACATGAAGGGATTTGATGCCTTGGCGATCTGGGCCTTGGTCGAAGCCAAGTACGCTGGGGTGAAGCGACCTCTTCAGATTGCGCTTAGCTTTGATGAGGAAATCGGGTGTACCGGTGCCCCGCCGATGATCCGGGCCATGCAGTCGGTATTGCCGCAAGGCGCGATGGTCATCGTGGGCGAACCTTCCAACCTCCAGGCGGTGACGGGCCACAAGGGCGGTATCGGTTTCAATACGCATGTCGTTGGATTCGAGGTGCATTCGTCGCTTTTGCACACAGGGGTCAATGCGATCATGGCAGGGGCCAAGTTGATCGAGTGGGCCAATGAAACCAACACACAGAACATGGCCCGCAAGCCCACTGATCTGGCTTCGATGTTCGACCCTCCATTTACCACCGCGCATGTTGGCGTGATTTCGGGAGGTACTGCTCATAATATCACCGCCAAGGACTGTTATTTCGCGATGGATTTTCGGGTCGTCCCCGGCGAGGACAAGCACGCATGGGGTAATGCCTATTTCGAGAAGGTACGCGAAGTCGAAAAGCAAATGCAGGAAGTCGTGCCAGAGACATATATTGAGGTAACTCCGCGCTTCGATGTACCTGCGCTTGAACCTGAAAAAGACGGGTTGGCCGAATCCTTGGTACGGCAGATCACTGGCGATAACGCCAGCCACAAGGTCAGCTATGGAACCGAAGCGGGGCAGTTTCAGGAGGCCGGCTATAGCGCTGTCATCTGTGGTCCCGGCGATATCGCTCAGGCACATCAGCCCAATGAATATATCGAAGTATCACAATTCGAGGCCGGGCATAGCTTCATGCGCGATCTGAT
>DRFG01000139.1 GCA_011050655.1 Roseobacter sp. | reverse complement strand
TCTACGCCGGCTGGTTTGCTATGTTTATCCCAAGCACGAGTGTACCAATGACTGACCCCAATACAAATTCCCCTGTGATCAAGGGGCTGGAACAAGTGGCCATTGATGGTGCTACCCCGGCTGAACGCCTTGCCGGGCCCGCCCGTTGGGTGGTTGTGATCGGCACGTTGCTATCGCTTGTGTTGGTGGTAAATCAGTTGTTTAACGCCCAGCTTTTCGGGATTGTGCTGATTGAGGGGCGCTATCTTTACGTATTGGGCGGCCTGTTTTTGGCGCTTACTTTCTTAATCTTCCAGATGCGCGGCGGCAAGGGCGGCGTGCCGACCTGGCTGGATTGGTCGCTGTTCGGCCTCGCCTTGGCGAGCACGGGGTATCTGGCTCAGACGGCTCAGTTGAACCTGTCGCAGGGGTGGGAATATGCTGCACCCAAAACCGCCGAATATGTGTCGATCGTATTCTTTCTTCTGATACTTGAGGCGACACGTAGGGCTGGTGGCTTGGTGCTTTTCTGCATCGTCACCTTGTTCGCATTCTACCCCACTTTCGCGGGACAGGTACCTGATCCATTTTCCGGCTTTCAAAGCACGTTTATTCAAACGGTCGCTTACCATGTCTATTCGGCGGAAAGCTCATTTGGCATTCCGATGAAAGCATTCGGCGGCGTGGTCATCGGGTTCATCCTGTTCGGAGCAGTATTACAACGCACCGGCGGCGGCCAATTTTTCAACGACTTGGCCTTGGGGCTGGTCGGCGGCTACCGGGGCGGTGCGGCAAAGGTTTCGATCTTCGCCAGCGGGTTCATGGGGTCGATGTCAGGATCGGTTATTTCCAATGTGCTGACCACCGGCGCAGTTTCCATTCCCGCAATGCGCAAAACCGGGTTTTCCGCCAAAACTGCTGCCGCAACCGAAGCATGCGCATCAACCGGTGGCGTGCTGATGCCGCCAATCATGGGCGCTACGGCCTTTGTGATGGCGTCGTTCCTGTCACGCCCCTATGTTGAAATCGCCTTGGCGGCGGCTATCCCCAGCATTTTATTCTATTGGGGGCTTTTCACGCAGATCGACGCATACTCGGCCAAACGTGGTTTGCGAGGTTTGCCGAAGCCAGACCTGCCACGACTAAAGGTCGTGATGGCCGAAGGCTGGCCCTATATCTTTGTGTTCGCACTGCTGCTGTACATGATGATTGTCCTGCGCAAGGAATCCTCTGCCCCATTTTACGCGACCGTGCTGCTGCTGGTCGTGAACCAATTCCGGGCAAGCCATCGGCTTAACCTTGAGCGTTTGGGCAATATGGTTGTCGGCGTCGGCATGGGGCTTGCAGAACTTACGGCAATTTTGTTGGGCGTCGGGCTTATCGTCGGCTCGTTCTCGGCCACGGGGCTGGCGGGGACGCTGGTAAACGAGCTGGTATTTCTGGCTGGGGACAACACGTTGGTCCTGCTGCTAATGGGCGCAATCACCGCCTTTATCTTCGGCATGGGGATGACCGTTACAGCCTGTTATATTTTCCTCGCGGTAGTTCTAGCCCCCGCTCTCGAAGCGGGTGGGCTGAATCAGCTCGCGGTACACCTGTTCATTCTCTACTGGGGGATGGTCAGCTACATTACGCCTCCCGTCGCGCTAGGTGCGTTCGCTGCGTCGACCATGGCTGGGTCCAATCCGATTGCGACAGGCTTCGAGGCGATGCGACTGGGCGGTGTCATCTATATCGCCCCGTTCTTCTTTGTGTTGAACCCGGCATTGATTGGTCAGGCACCTGCATGGGAAATCACCGTTGCGTTAAGTTGTGCATTGCTCGGGGTCGCGATGATCTCATCGGCTTTGCAAGGCTATGTGATACTTGTTGGGCCACTGCTCGGGCGAACTGCCTTGCCGTTACGGGTGATGCTGTTCTTCGGAGGCGTCCTGATTGCGATGCCGCAAAACAACTTGGCCAACCTAGGCTATCTGTTGTCTTTCACATTGGGGATGATCCTGTGCGCCTTGCCTGTCTTGATGGCATGGCGGGCAAACGCAGCGGCCCCCAGTCCGGCGTGAACGGCGTGGCTGAACTTGATCGCACTGAAATCTCGCGCACGGTTGGGATGATCCACACTAACGATAAGCCCGCCTAGGATCCACATGCCCCGCCTTATCGGGCACCGGTCACGTGGGTGAAGCTGCGGCGGCCTTGATACGGGCCAACAGATCATCGCTGATGGATACTCCTTCGGCTTCGATTCTGGCGCGGTTAACGGCACGGCGCTGACCCGGCAACCTTGCGCCGGGCTGATCTGTGATCGACGCGGCAAGCCGCATCATAGCGCCGTTGAACCCGCCTTCCCCTGAGCCCGCGGGATCTATCGCAATGAAAAACTGTCCTGTCCCGGGAGGACCGCCCTTGGACCCGGAAAACGGGCTGGCTTCGGTGCTGAGGTTGGCCCCGGTCAGCGCTGCTGCAAGGATTTCGACGAGTAGACCGACGCCAAAGCCCTTATAGCCGCCCGCTGGCAACATCGACCCCGCAAGTGCGGCATCCGCATCGAGAGTTTCATTGCCCTGTGCATCCAGTGCCCACCCGGGTTCGATCGGCTCACCTTCGCGGCTGCGCAACAAAATCTCGGATTTGGCGATGGCGCTGGCGGATTGGTCGATTACCAGCAATGCTCCGCCTTGTGCATCAGGTACCGCGATCGAAAACGGGTTGGTTCCCACGACCGGTAGTTTGCCGCCGGGCGGGGCAATTGAAGCGGGGGCATGGGTAAAACACAGCCCGATCAGCCCGTCTGTGGCAAGCCGCTCAGCGTGATGCCCCAATACACCGCAATTATAAGAATTCTTGACGCTCATTGCGGCGATGCCGTTCGCTCGCGCTGCTTGGGTCAGCTTGTCCCACCCTGCGTCAATCGCCGTATGGGCAAACCCGTGATCGGCGTCGACATGGACAAGACCGCTGCGCGGCGTGGTGACCGAAGGGGTGGCCGAGACCGATACCTTGCCGCAAAGGAGATGCTCGGCGTAGATGGGAAGGTAAAGCAAGCCGTGGCTGCGGATACCGTCACGTTCGGCCAACCTTGTGGAACGCGCCACGGCCCGGGCCGCAGGGGATGAAGCGCCGGCGGAGGTGAGCGTTTCAAAGGCGAGGACTTCGACTTCGTCAAGAGAAAATGAATGTTCCATATGATCCTTTCGTTTCGACCATTAAGTCGAAAAATAGCACGCACGACAATCATAGAGTCAAATTTCATCACTCTGGTCGGATTGAAGCAGTTTCCGTATTAACCGAACTGAATTTGGTATCTGGTATGCTAATCGCGTTTATCACTTTGCTTTGTGCAAGAGGGCAGTATTGAACGGCTGCCGTAGCCACGGGCGCAGACCGTTGTCAGCGCGCGTGAAACTACCGTTAAATGTCTTGTAAAACTTAAATTGTCAGGTATTCGTGCGCTATGCCCGTGACCCTATCAGATTTTGAAATTGCAGCAGCAAAACAACTGTCGCCAGACGTGCTCGCCTATCTCGAAGGCGGAGCGGAAGCAGAGCACAGCGTTGCCGAAAACCGAGCCGCTTTCGCAAGGATCGGGTTGCTGCCCAAGTTACTGGCCCCATGCGCCGGGGGGCACACACGGACCCGAATTTTAGGTGCCCCCGCTGCACATCCGATCATCGTCGCACCGATGGCATTCCAACATCTTTTCCACCCCGATGGCGAAACCGCGACCGCAATGGCCGCCGCCGCGCAAGATGCAAGGATGGTCCTGAGTTGCCAGACCAGTACCCCCCCAGAAGATATCGCGACAATACCGGGCCGACGCTGGTTTCAGCTTTATGTGCAGGGCGATTACGACACGACGATGATCTTGGTCGACCGAGCGGTGACCTGCGGTGCCCAAGCGCTTGTGGTGACGTTAGATGCGCCGATCAACGGCTTGCGTGACCGTGAAGTCGCAGCAGGTTTTGAGTTACCTGCCGACGTTCGCCCTGTCATGCTTGATGTTCTACCGCAGCCGCCGCGCCCACAGTTGCAAGAGGGGCAAAGCGTTGTGTTCGATGGTATGATGGTCTTTGCACCGACGTGGGCGGATCTGCTGCGATTGATCAAGGACTGTCCAGTGCCGGTAATCATAAAAGGATGCCTGCGCCCGGCAGATGCGACAAGGCTGATCGAGGCAGGTGCTCAAGGTATCATCGTATCAAACCACGGCGGCCGGGTTCTTGATACTTTGCCTGCACCGATCACCCGCTTGGCTGGCGTTGTGAACGCGGTAGCAGGCACGGCACCGGTCTATCTTGATGGTGGGGTCAGGCGCGGTAGCGACGTGTTCAAAGCGCTCGCTTTGGGGGCCGAAGCGGTGCTGGTGGGACGCCCCGTGATGCATGGCCTGACGGTAAATGGGGCACGCGGCGCAAGCCAGGTGCTACGCCGTTTGCGGGACGAGCTTGAGGTGACGATGGCGCTGTGCGGCTGTGCCACGATTGCCGATATCAACCCCGATGCGGTGACCGATTTCAGCGGAACCGGTAGCTGATCGGGATCGCCAGATCGAACGGACCCGTACCCATTGCCGCTGGCGGTGCGGGCAAAGCTTTCAGTCGATCAAAAATATCAAGCGCTGCTTTATCCAGCACAGGCCAACCTGAAGATTTCGACACCTGACGGACTTTGATGCGCCCGTATTGATCCAACGAAAAAGCGACCGTCACCGTGCCTTCGGCGCGGGCTTTGCGGGCGCGACGCGGATAATCTTTGGCGGCGTTCAACGCAAGCACGAGTGACTTTTGCCAATCGGTAATCTCGGCTTGTTCGGCATCGGTCAGCCCCTGTTCCTGCGCCGCACTCTGGTCTTGTTCATCTTGGCCCGCGCTGGCCCTGGGGGCAGCCGCGACGCTTTGAGCCGCGCTTTCCTGCGAAGTTTCTTCAGGCACTTCGGTGGGGATTTCCGTTGCCTCCTTTTCTGTTTCGACCTGTTGATCTGGGTTGGCGATCTTGAACTGTAATTCCGGGTCGTCAGGGGCCTGCGGAACCTGCGCTAGAAGCGGGTCGTTTGAAGCTTTGGCCTCAATTCGCTCCGAGGGGCTTTCCATCACGGCCTGGCTATCTTGGGCCGGGGCACCGTCGGGCAGGTCGGTTTCAGGGGCGGCCATGATCAATTCAACCTCGGCCAGATCAATCAGCTCGCGCCCCTGAATGCCCTGGTCTCGCACAGGTTCGGTTGCGGCCGCTTGTGTCAACCACAACGCGAACAGGGCACCGTGAACCCCAATGCTAAGGCCAATACCAAGCATCAGCCCTGTTTTAGATGAAGCAGGATAGGCGAAGCTCATTTCGTGCTATCCTGCGCCGAGGGCGCGGTATCTGGGGCTTTTCTGCTCTCGTCCTCGAGGCCGACCAAACCAATTTTCAAGTACCCCTCGCTTCGCATCCGGTTCATCACCGCCATTACTTCGCCGTAGGGGACTGATCGGTCTGCATTGATATAAATTCGGGCGCTAAAATCGAGCTTGGTCAGCATGCCAAGCTGCATGTTCAGATCGGCCAGCGCCACGTCCCCTTCACCGACGCTTAGGCTCAGATCTTTGTGTATTGTCACAAACACTGGGTCAGCAGGGCGCGCGGCGGGGGCGCCGGTTGCCACCGGAAGCTCGACGTTTACATCGACGGTTGAAAGGGGGGCGGCCACCATGAAAATGATCAGCAGAACCAGCATCACATCGATAAAAGGCGTGATGTTTATTTCTGCATTTGGTGCCAGTTCATCGCCGCCGTCGGACAGTCGCACACCCATTGCTCTACTCCGCCGCCAGATTGCGCAAGGTGGTCCGCGCGGGTGCTGTTTCTTCGGCACGGCGATCAAGATCGCGAGACAGGCAGCGTTCTACCAATGCCGCCGCGTCGCCGATCCGTGCCCGATATCCTGACACGACCCGGGTAATATGGTTGTAAAGCAACACCGCCGGGATAGCGGCGACAAGCCCGATGGCGGTCGCTAACAGCGCCTCTGCGATACCGGGGGCGACCACCGAAAGGCTGGTTGTGCCGCTTTCGGCAATGCCGATAAAGCTGTTCATTATCCCCCACACGGTACCGAACAGGCCGATGAACGGTGCCGTGGATCCGATTGACCCAAGTACCATTGCGCCCGACTGCATTGATCTTGCGGCACCGGCTTCGATACGCGACAGTTCCGATGCCACCCGTTCTTTAACTCCGTCCTTACCCAGACCCGACGATATGTCGATTTCAGCTTGAGCCGCGCTAACCATCACCCGCACCGGCCCCGAATAGGCCTTCTGGCTTGCCCCGGTCAAAGTACCAGCACGCGCCAATTGCCTATAGGATCGGCGTAGCCGACTGTTGGCCACGTTGACTTGCAGCATCTTGCCTGCCCAGACAGCCCAGCCAAGGACAGACGCAAGCGCCAGCCCGAACATCACCGATTTTACGACGATGTCGGCCCCCATGAACATGGCCAGTGGTGAATGACCGCCGCTCTGGGCCGCCACGCGCATCGGTTCCGACAGGGCAGGGCCGATCCATTCGTCAGCGAAGGTGACAAGGGCAACATTCACCGAAGCTGTATCGGCGGCGGCGACCTGTGGCAGGGCGGCCAATATTGCGGTGGTCAGAACAGCTCTAAATTTCATGTCACGTTTCCGCCCATTGCCGAATAAGATTATGGTAAATGCCGGTCAAGCGGACCGCCGTGGGGTCGTTTAATCCCGCAGACGCCGACAGGTCTTGTATGGATTGATCGAGGTCGAACAAAATTTCGCGCTGGCCGCCGTCGCGGATCATGGACTGCACCCAGAAAAACGATGCCACACGGGCACCGCGGGTCACTGGCGTGACCTGATGCAGAGAGGTTGATGGGTAAAGAACGCAATGCCCGGCGGGCAGTTTAACGGATTGGGTGCCATAGTTGTCTTCAATGACCAGATCGCCTCCGTCATAGTCTTGGGGGTCATTCAGAAATAACGTGCACGACAGATCGGTGCGCAGCCGCTGGCCGGTCTGCGGGTTGACCCGAATGGCATTGTCGACATGAACGCCAAAGGTTTCAGACTGCTCGTACCGATTAAACATTGGCGGTAAAATATGCAGGGGCAATGCGGCGGAAACCCACGTGGGGTTGGCCATCAACCGTTGCAGCACAAGCGTTTGCAGATCGGGAAGTACCGGACTGTTGAGCGGAATTTGCCGGTTGCGTTTGGTTTGCGCAGATTGCGCTCCGGCGGTTGCGCGACCGTCATCCCATTGCGCCGTGTTCAACGCATCCCGGATATCGGACAGTTCTTGCGCAGACAGAATATCTTCGACGCAGACCAACATAAAATGTCCTTTCGGATAGGAAAGGGCAGGCGATAGAGCATCGCCTGCCATGTGGTTTTTAGGTGATTAGAACTTCATGCTGACAGAGACCGATGCAGATCGTCCCGGAGCGATATAAGAAAACGGCGCACTTGAGCGGTACACAGCATCATAGTAAGTTTCATCCAACACGTTATCGACGCGGAAGTTTACCGAAGCGGCGTCCGTGATCTCATATTCTGCCATCAGATCAAACCGCCAGAAGCTGGGAAGGTTGTTCCCCGTTGTCGCAGCGAATAACCCACCTTGGACTGTGCCGCGCCACGTGGCTTGGCCGCCAAAGCTCCATTTGTCGTCGTATTCATAGCGGGCCAGCAGGTTGAACTGTTCATGCGCGATGTTGGCGAAATCTGCCCCGATATTGTTTGGGTTGCTGCTGTTCAGGACCTCACTATCCATCCACGTCAAACCACCCGACACGCTAAGCTTTTCGGTCATCTTACCAGCCATGCCCAATTCGATGCCGCGAATGCGATATTCACCGGTATCGGTTATGACCAACGGCGTGGACCCGCCGCCCGAAGTTTCGCGAGCGTTGGTTTTGTCGGTCTGGAACACGGCGGCAGTTGCCATGAAATCGCCAAACTGCCATTTCGTCCCAAGCTCAAAGGCGGTGTTCTGTTCTGGTGAAAGCGGTGCATTCGCCGCCCCCAACCCGCCATAAGCGGCACCCGCGTCCAGCTCTTGCCCCGAAGGGTTGCTTGACGTCGCATAGGAAAGGTAGATGGACCCGTTTTCACGTGGCTTCCAGACAACGCCGGCGTTCCAGTTGAACATCACATCATCGCGGCTAAAGGTGGTTGATCCGGCTGCCGTGGTAGTGCGACTGATACTATAGTCATCAACCCGTGCGCCCAGATTCAACTGCCATTGCGGGTTAAAGGTGATCGTGTCGTTCAGGTAAAATGATTTCGTCGTGACCTTGGTCAGCGTGGCGTTGGGGTCACGAAAGGTTGTCGGGTTTGGACAGCTGTTGGGATCGGGATTGTAAATAGAAACTGTGCAGTCAGAAAGCCCGCTTGTGGTGGTCGCACCTGCGCTGTTCGTCGTCTGTTCTAGGTAACCCTGCTGGCTGACTTCTTCTCGAACCACCGCAAATCCGGCGACAAAATCATGCCGTGCACTACCGCTATCGAATCCAAACGACAGTTCGCTGGTATTGGCCAGAACCTCATTCACCTGGTAACGGGCTTGCGGGTGCGCGACCAACGTCCATTTGTACGGATCGGGGTTAGTGGTATCGGGATCTTCCGGGCCGGTCACGATATAGTCGTTCTCGGTTTTGCTGATCCGGGTCCGGTTGGAGAAAATCATCCCGGGATTGATTTCATAGGTAGCACCCAGCGTCGCGACGTTTTGTGTGGCATCCTGAAAATCGCGATTGGTATTGCCATAAAACGTTGTGCGATCCAGCGTAGGACGCCCTGCGCCCGGCTCGGTAAAGGGCACACCGTTTTTGGCATCCCAAGGTACGCCCCAATCTGGCATCTGCTTCATCTGCAACTGGTATGCTTCCAAGTTGAAGGTCAGCTTTTCAGTCGCCTTGTACTCTGCAGCAACTGACAGCCCCAAACGGTCGTCCTTGCTGCCGTCGCGCCCAGCGACTTCGCTGACTTGCGCCAGTGCTCCGATCCGGGTCTTGAAGCGGTCGTTCCATACCTTGTTCCAGTCAAATTCCTGACGCGCCAGCTTGGCTGTGCCGAACGTGGTGGTAGATTCAATAAAGTCGGTGTCTTGGGGCTTCTTCGTCACTAAGTTGACAGAGCCGCCGGTGGTAGAGCGCCCCGCAATGGACCCAGACGGCCCTTTCGTGATTTCGACCTGTTCGGTCATGAACGTTTCACGCACCGCGACGCCGGAATCGCGTATGCCGTCGATGAACACATCGTTTGACGACTGAAAACCGCGAATAAACAGGACATCGCCAAAGGCATTTCCGCCTTCGCCCGTGCCTAATGTGATACCGGGCGTCGTGCGTGCAAGTTCGCGCACCGAAGTAGCGTTCTTGTCGCGCAATACTTGTTGGGTGACTGCGGTGACCGTGCGCGGCGTGTCGACCAGGGGTTGGTTCAGCAATGAATTACCTGAACGCACGGCCTGATATCCGGCGTCGGGGTTGGCATAGGGCGAAAGCCCGTTCTCACCGGCGATCGGTCCACTGGGTACAGGGGCCGCCGCCACAATCGGCACCACAGGCGCAGGCGCAGGTGCCTGCGGGCGAGGGGCCTGACGCCGGGGCGCTGAAGGGGCCGCTCGACGTTGTTTTTTTGCTGCTGGCTTTGGTTTCGTCGCTGCAGGTTCGGATGTTTCCACTTCGATACCTGGTAACAAAAGCGGCTCGGAAGTTGATTGCGCATAAAGCGCTGCCGGTGATGCCGCGCCGATTGCGGCGGCGGTAACAATACCGATCTTACGTCTTGTCGAATGATTTCGTAGCGAGTTGGGGATTCTGGTCTGTGTCATACGGCCCTCGTAGATGCCCATTTTGGAGCGTTGTTCGGGGGCTGTGTCGCGGACGATTGGCTACCTAATTTAGAGGCGAGCTATCAAATCTTATAAAAACAGTCAACTATTAATATCCATGAAATTCACTATATAAACTGCCAAAAACTTCGTGACGAAGAAAGTACGCGCCGCTGAATTACGCTGGCAAGATAACCATGCAGATGGTGAGGCGATATTAATCGCAGGGTGGAGAGGCTGCCTGCATGCGATTGCTATCTTTGCCTAAGCAAAGCCTAGTGGAGGGTCGGTCGAGCGTCGGTAGCCCGCATGTCATGAGTAACACCAAGCCGCATTTTCTTTAACGCCAACCCAAAGTCAGCGGCGAGCGATGCAATGAGCGGGGCCATGTCGCCTCGGACGAACAGGGTCGCGATCAACATCGCATCCTCGTGGTCGCCGTCAGTCGCGGTGGCAATGAAATTGGCAAAACAGGATTCGTCTGATCCCAAACACTTGCACATCACTGAATGCCGCATCAAAGGGCGGCGGCCGTATCTGGAGAAAAGGTTACACAGCTGTTCGAAAGACCTTAGGGCCGCTTCACCGTGCGCTTGAGCCGGTATGGCTTTAATGTCCGAGGTAACGCGGGCCTGAGTGGTCGGTCCGTCGAACCACATGCGAAAATACAAAACCGAGGCGGCTTCAATATCGCTTAAATCGGAGATGAGGCCGACAGATGCGCCGCCGCGTTTATAAGGATCACGGGTCATTTCGTCAGAATCAGCTTGCCGGCGCGTGTAATGCGCAAGGTGTAAGTCTGTCCGTCCAATACGATTTGGGCAAGATCCCCGCCTTCAGTCAGGTCTTTGGCTGCATAGGTGGGCAGCACATCCAGCTTCTCTTGCTTATCGGGGGGAGAATGGAACGTCATTGCGCACCTGCACAGATAAGAAATGAAGTTTTGGCGGCGACTAAAGGCGTTGCATGAAAACCGGTGCTGGATGTGACGGGTCGTAAGGCATGCTTGTAATAATGGGGGTGTGGCATCTGGAAAACCTAACATTAGACGGTGTCGGGCTTCCCCACTTGGGCGGAGGGGTGGCTTGACGTCGGGTATTCCTGACTGAAACCGTATGTTAAGTCAACCCGACAATTTCTGTCAGATAATAGGATTGACCCCCGCGACACAAAGATCGCGGGGGCCGGTTCAGTTTCAAACGTTTTTCAGCTCGGACCGCAAACCTTTATAGATTGCGTAACACATGAACAGCAGAACTACGGCAAAGGGCAGGCCCGTTGAGATCACCATTGATTGAAGTGATTGCAAGCCACCGATGGATAACAGCAAGACAATCGCAATAGCACCTTCAAAGATGCACCAGAACACGCGCTGGGGAACCGGGGCATCGACCTTTCCGCCAGCTGTGATCGTATCAATTACCAGCGAACCGGAATCCGACGAGGTGACAAAGAATACGATAACCAGAACGATACCGATCGCCGAAGTAATGCCAGCCAACGGCAACGCATTGAGCATTGCAAACAATTGACGCGGCAGCTCCGCATCCTGTGCAGTGGTATACCCGTCTTGTATGACTTGCTGAATGGCAACGCCGCCAAACACGCTCATCCAAAGGATACACACGAGGCTGGGGATCAATAGCACACAAGTGACGAATTCCCGGACTGACCGGCCCCGGCTGACACGGGCGATGAACATTCCCACGAAAGGTGACCAGCTGATCCACCATGCCCAGTAGAAGGACGTCCAGCCTTGGCTAAAGTTAACGTCTTCGCGCGCGAAAGGGTTGGACAGTGCGGGCAGATACTCTCCGTAGGCCAAAAGTGACGTTACGAAATTGGAAAGGATCGTCCATGTTGGACCGACAAGAAGCACAAAGGCTAACAACAAGAAAGCCAGCCCCATATTCAGTTCTGACAGGATCTTCACCCCGCCATCCAGACCCCGCATGACAGATATAGTGGCGATTGCCGTGATACCTGTGATCAAAAGGACCTGTGCAGTTGCTCCGACTGATAGCCCGAATAATTCATTCAAACCTGCGTTGGCTTGGGTGGCCCCAAAGCCCAGTGAAGTTGCCAAGCCGAAAAGTGTTGCGAAAACCGCCAGAATATCAATGAGGTGACCGGGCCAACCCCAAATACGTTCGCCCAAGATTGGATAGAAAGCCGATCTGATCGTGAGAGGCAGGCCTTTGTTGTAGCTGAATAACGCCAAGGACAGACCGACCACCGCATATATCGCCCACGGGTGAAGGCCCCAGTGGTAAATGGTAGCGGCCATTCCCAAGCGCGTCGCTTCGGCCTGATCACCAGCGGCAGCACCCAAGGGGGCCCAGTCGGTGCGCACGCCATTTTCACCCAAGGCAGTACCGCCCAGTGAGCTTGAGAAATGCGACAGCGGTTCGGACACGCCGTAGAACATCAACCCGATACCCATACCGGCGGCGAACAACATCGAAAACCAGCCAAGATAGGTGTAATCCGGTGCCGCATCAGAGCCGCCAAGACGGACTTTGCCCAGCGGGGTAACGATCAGAATAAGGCAGAACAAGACAAAGATGTTGCCGACGGAAATGAAGAACCAATCAAAATTCTTAGTGACCGAAGAGAATAACCAACTGAAAAGCGCACCAGATTGCTCTGGTAACGCGAGGGTGTAAAATACAAATGCAACGATGCTGACACCAGAGATTGCAAAAACCGGGTTGTGAATGTCAAAACCAATCGGCCCTACGCTGCCTTCATGGTTATCCTGACCGATCTCGTAATCTGTATCGATCACATCCGCCGCACCGTCGGGAGCAGGAATCCCCGCCGTCGTTACATCTGTCACAAGATGCCCTCCATTTTATGTGTATTTATACCAGCTTAGAACATATTTACCTCGTTCGCCACTGCCTAGGACGGTTCGTGGCAAATAAACCTAATTGCGCCGTCCGTGCGTAAAGGGTTTTTGGCTTTCCTTTTTCAGCGATAAGGCCAATCCTGCAACCGCCCGTATCAAAAGGAAATCAAGGATGGCAATCAGAACTGCAATTATTGGCTTGGGTATCATGGGCCGACGTATGCTTGAACATCTTGAGAAACATCCTGGTTATTCAGTCACTGCAATTTGGGACCCGGATAAAGACGCATGCGATGCCGCATTAAACCTTTCGCCAAGTGCGACGCTAGTTGCTAGCGCAGATGATGCCATTCAAAGCGCAGATATGGTTTATCTCGCCTGCCCGCCGATACCTCGCAAAACCTACGCACTGGGGGCTGCGCGAGCTGGCAAGGCAATTTTCCTTGAGAAGCCATTGGGCGTAGATGTCGCGGAAAGTCGCGATATGGTCGAGAGAATTAAAGCATTTAACGTTCCTGTGGCGGTGAATTTCACACAGGCTGCGGGGGCGGCGCTCGCGGATATTGATACTGCTGTAAAAGCTGGCGATCTGGGTGACCTCGTAGGGGCGGACATTATCTTGAGCTATGCGCGATGGCCGCGTGACTGGCAGCAAACGGCGGACTGGCTGCGCTTTCGTAGTGAAGGGGGGATGACCCGCGAGGTAATCTCGCATTTTCTGTTCTTTTGTGAACGTGTCCTCGGCCCGCTGACACTGGTCTGGGCCAAGCCCGATTACCCTTTGGACCAAGATTTATGCGAAACTCATATCGCGGCGCGGCTGACATCGGCACAGGGTCAGATCGTCACCGTCATGGGCAGCGTTGGCGGGGCGCAACCAGATCGGCAAGAGCTGACAATCAAAGGCACGAAATCCAGTCGCAGGGTCTCGGATTTTTACCGAGATGCCAAATCCACGGGCGGTGATTTTACAGCGCTTCACAAGGATGATGCGGACCCGCGTGCTGTCAGCCTGAAGGCGCAGCTTGATGATCTGGCATTGCTCTGTTCGGGTAAACCAAACCGGTTGGCCACCATGGACGAAGCATTGCGAGTTCAGATTCTTGTTGAGTCCATGCTGACCGGCGGGGGCAGTAAACCCGACGCCACGAACTAGTCGAAGTTTCGCGTTTCGTCAGGCAACAGGAAAAAGTACCAGTTGTTTTAACGGACCGTGGACAGGTCGATATAAGGTGCGCTAATCTTACATAAATATTAAACGGACATTTTTTATTTTTCGGTTGGCGGGCTTTTTATGTACCCGATTTTTACGCTTGTGAATTGCGCAAGACGATCATTTTTACCTCTTGGCGCGATAGTGCTGAATGGGTGCAGGTGGGCTTTCGGCCATCGGGCTTTGTTCATTCTGCCCATGCTCTTTCTTGTTTCGGCATGCGAAGGGCGACAGTCCGTGCTTGACCCATCCGGTGCCGATGCGCGCAAGCTTTATGATGTTGCTCTTGTCATGTTTGTCGGCGCTGCCGTTTTGTGGCTGCTTGTGGGCGGGTTGTTTGTCTATGTCACCCGCATCAACCCTCGCGCAATGTCACGTCGTGCCGCCGAGGCCTTGATCATAGGGGGCGGCGTTATCTTTCCGGTAGTGTTGCTTGGCGGGCTGTTGATCTACAGTCTTCCACTGATGTCGGCGCAGCGTAGTGCGCCGGACGGCATGCAGGTACATGTCACTGCCGAACAATGGTGGTGGAGGGTTGAATACGAACTGCCTGACGGTACCAGGGTCACATCCGCCAACGAACTGCGGCTACCGGTTGGCCAACGCACTGGTTTGGTTCTGAACGCTCACAATGTCATTCATTCGCTTTGGATCCCAGCGTTGGGCGGCAAGGCAGATATGATCCCCGGTCGCGAAACGTATTTGTCCTTTCTGCCAGAAAAAGTCGGGATATTTAGGGGGCAATGCGCCGAATTTTGCGGCGCATCGCACGCATTAATGGCATTTGAAGCAGTGACCATGACCCCAGGCACCTTTGCAGAATGGCTTGGAGCTCAGGCAAAGGATGCTATCGCACCTGGGACACCTGCGGCAAAGCGCGGTGCCGAAGTTTTTGCCCGCGAAGGATGTGGTGCGTGTCACACAGTGCGCGGTACCCCTGCGCAAGGCCAGGTTGGGCCGGACCTCACCCATGTCGGTGGCCGCGTATCGCTCGGGGCAGGGATATTGGGCGTCACAGTAGACGATTTCGCGAATTGGCTTGGCCACACCGATGCGCTGAAACCCGAAGTCGACATGCCGACGTATGATTTTCTGACGCAGGATGATTTGATCGCACTCGCCACCTATCTGGAGGGCCTGAAATGACTGGACGACTTTCGTTGCCCCTTCCGCAGGGTCCGTTCCCGCCGACGGAAGAAATGTTGGCACAGCCCGTACCGGAAGCGGAGCAAAAGCGCGGAGCCGCCGAACTGCGGGCTGCGTGGAAAACACCCACCGGATGGCGCTATTGGTCAGCGGTCAATAACAGTGAGGTGGGTACGTGGTATTCGCTGACCGCGCTGACCTTTATGCTGATCGCCGGGTTGTTGGCATTGGCTATGCGGGTGCAACTGGCCTTTCCTGACAGCACCTTTCTGGATGCCGACCGGTTCAACCAGTTTTTCACCATGCACGGTTCGGCCATGATGTTTCTTTTCGCCGTGCCGATGTTCGAAGCCATCAGCATTTTACTTCTTCCCGCCTTTCTGGGCGCGCGAGATATGCCATTCCCTCGCCTCAGTGCATATGGATACTGGTGCTTTCTTATCGGCGGGTGTTTCGTGCTTGGATCACTGCTATTTGATGCAGCACCCAAAGCAGGGTGGTTCATGTACCC
>DRFG01000138.1 GCA_011050655.1 Roseobacter sp. | reverse complement strand
ATCATGTTGATAATCCCACCCTTCTTCTTCCACGTGGAACGATGCCGACAAGTTTAGAATTTGCTTGCCGTGCTGTATTGCCACAACGCTACGGGTCGTAAAACTTCCCCCATCGCGGGCCCGGTCCACCTGATAGATCACCGGAATCGACGGGTCACCCGGCCGCATGAAATAGGCATGCAGTGAATGGCAGGTTCGATCCGGTACAGTGCGATAAGCGGCCATCAAAGCTTGCGCAATCACATGCCCCCCGAAAATCCGGGTGGTGGTTTCGCCTCCCGACCCGATTCCGCGAAACAAATCGACTTCCAACTGTTCAATATCTAACAGTTCAAGCAGTTGGCGAGCCACGTCAGTCATCTGGGTTCAGTCCTTTCAGGTCGCCCGTTGCCCGGCATAGGCAACAAAAAAATCGAAACTGCCTGGATTGGCCATTGAATCAAGGTTGACCACCTTTGCAGGATCTTGCCCAAGCAACAGTTTTTTCACCGGAACCTCAAGCTTTTTACCGGAAAGAGTCCGGGGGATTTCAGCAACTTCGACGATTTCGTTAGGAATGAACCGGGCCGAGACGTTTTTACGGATTGCAGCATTGATCTTGTCCTTGAGGGCATCATCAAATGCCACGCCCTTGGCCGGGACGACGAACAGCGGCATAAAGCTTTCGCGACCCAAGAACTCCAGATCGACGACAAGACTGTCGAGCACCTCATCCAGTCCTTCTACGGCCTGATAGATCTCGGCGCTCCCTAAACGCAGGCCCTTGCGGTTGATCGTGGCGTCTGACCGCCCGTAAATCACCGATCCTCCGTTTTCGTTGATCTCGATCCAATCGCCGTGGCGCCAGATGCCGGGGTAGGTATCGAAATAACTGTCATGCAAGCGGCTGCCGTCGTCATCGCCCCAGAAATACAAGGGCATCGACGGTAACGGTTCGGTGCAAACCAGTTCGCCTACTGTACCGATCAGCTCTTTGCCGTCCTCATCATAAGCACGAACGGCGTTGCCGAGCGCCCGACACTGCATTTCACCGGCCCGCACGGGCATACCGGGGTGGCCCAGAACGAACGCTCCGGCCAGATCCGTACCGCCCGAGATAGGTGCCAGCCAGACGTCTTGTTTCACGTCCCTGTAAATCCAGTCGTACGCGTCCGAGCTGAGAGGCGAACCGGTAGACCCCAGCGACTTGAGCGCCGATAGATCCACGTCTTCTCGCGGGGTTACGCCGGCTTTCATGCACCCACTGAAAAACGCAGCGCCAGCCCCGAAGAAATCAAGCTTTTCATCCGCGACAAACCGCCAGATCACGCCCATATCTGGATAGTTGGGCGCACCATCGAACATCGCCACAGTGGTGCCTTGACCCAAAGCGGTGAACTGCGAATTCCACATGATCCAACCGGACGAGGTTAACCAGCAATAGCGCCCACCCGGTTTGAAATCATGGTGCAGCGATTGTTTGGCCGATTCCAGAATGATGCCGCCGTGGCCGTGGACGATCGGCTTTGGGTTGCCTGTCGTACCTGACGAATAGACAATCCACAGCGGGTGATCAAAGGGGACTTGCACGCTTTCATAGGCCACGTCCCGGTCCAGCAACGTATCCCATGCGACGTGGCCCTTGGGCAAATCGCCAACAAAAGGCACGGTGATACATTGCACCAGGCTGGGCAGTTCGGATTCGAGCCCGGCCAAGATTTCGCGGCGGTCCACAGTCTTGCCTGCGTGAACATAACCGTCCTGCGCGATCAGTACCTTGGGTTCGATCTGCTTGAATCGATCAAGAATGGCGACATGCCCCATATCGGGGGCACACAGTGACCAAATCGCCCCGATGCTTGCAGTGGCTAGGAAGGCGATCATTGCAGTTTCGGTATTGGGTAATACCGCGACAACCCTGTCGCCTTTTGCGACGCCCATGTCGCGCAAATGCGCCGCAACGCTAGAAACCTGATCGCGCAGTTGCGCCCATGTTAGGCTTTTGCGACCAAAGGTTTCTGATTGCACAATCAGCGCGTCACCGTCGGGCTGCCGATCCACGTGCTTCATGATCTGATCGGTGAAATTCAACATCGCACCGGGGCACCATTCGGCACCCGGCATCTGGCGTTTGGCCATGACGGTGGTAAAGGGCGCGCTGGCCTCAACGTTGAAGAAGTCCCAAATCGCCGACCAAAAGCCATCCAGGTCAGTTACACTCCAGTTCCACATGTCATTGTAATCCGCAAAGGTCAGACCACGCTTGTCACGCAGGAACCGTTCAAAGGCGGCCATTGTCGATGCTTCAGCACGCTCCGGTGTAGGGGTCCATAAAACCTTGTTCATTTCATCGCTCCATGGATGAGTGCCTTTAATTGCGGGCGCGCCGGATAGGAACTGGATGGGGCGAGTTGGGTAAAGAACACCACCGATAAGTCCAGTACCGGATCAACCCAGAAGAATGTCGATGCCATACCACCCCAGCTAAAATCACCGACGCTGCTGGGTACGCGTACACGGCCAGGATTAAGCACAACGGCACCCCCAAGGCCAAAACCCATGCCTTCCATCGGTTGTTCGGCAAAGCTGGCCGGACCCATCGACGCGATGTCGCCCGGCAAATGATTGCGCATCATGAAGTCGAGCGTCTTGGGCGAAATAAGACCAGCCCCGCCGGTACGCAGCATCTCGGTAAACTTTAGGTAATCGTCTATGGTGCCCACCAGCCCGCCGCCACCCGAATGCATCTGCGCCTTTAGGAACGGCGACTTTTCAGGGCGGTCCACACAGCGGAGTGTCGGTTCGGCTGGTTTGGCTTCGTTCAACGCATAAGCGCTGCCGGCAAGCGGGGTATAAAGTGCGGCAAAACGGTCAGTGCCTGCTTGCGGTACGGAAAACCGGGTTTCATCCATTCCCAGCGGGCCAAGGATTTCGCTAACAAGAAATTCTTCCAGCGTCCTGCCCGAGACGACTTCGATGACGCGTCCCAGCACGTCGATGCTGACGGAATATTCCCAGCGGGTTCCGGGGTGAAAGCCCAATGGTAACTGGGCCACCCGGTCTGTCATGGCGGCCAGTGACCCCTGATCGGCACGGAATAATATATCGGCCTCGTCCATCGCTTGTGCGGTAAGCCCTGGATTGAACGGATAGCTAAGGCCCGAGGTGTGCGTCAGCAGGTGATGCAATGTCGGGGTTTGGCACGCTTCGGTCTGCGAGATGTCGGTCGCACCGGGCACAAGGCATTTCATGTCGGAAAAAGCCGGAATAAAATCCGAAACCGGCGCATCAAGATGGAAAAGCCCGCGTTCGGCCAACATCATTATCGCGACCGACGTGATCGGCTTGGTCATGGAATAAATACGCGCGATGGTATCTCTTTCGAACGGTTTGCCGGTCTCTAAATCCCGTGTGCCGGTGGCATTGAAATACACCTCTTGCCCGGCTTCTGCGACCAATACCGAACAACCGGCAAAGCGGTTGCGGTCCACATAGGTTTGCATCCACTCACCAATGCGATTCAGTCTATCTTTATCGAATGCCAAAAGCTCTTCCTCTCGAAACGCAACTGCGCCTCAGGAGGAAGAGGCCGCAAGAAGCGACGTTATTGCTATATAAGATTGCGGTATCGCTGCTGATCAGACTTCGAGCCATTCCTTGCGCACATCATCACGGGCTTTCAGGTCGGCGGGGGTCCCCTCAAATACGACCTGTCCGTGTCCCATGACATAGACCCGATCCGCAATATCCATCGCGATCGACAGTTTTTGTTCAACCAGCAGCGTCGAGATCCCGCGATTTGCGATTTCCTTTAGCACCTCAGCGACCTTCTGAACCATCTGTGGCGACAGGCCTTCGGTGGGTTCGTCGATCATCACCAGATCAGGGTCGCCCATCAGGGTCCGGCACATGGTCAACATCTGCTGTTCACCGCCAGACAGCACAGACGCTTCGACATCCGCCCTGCGATCAAGGTTTTCAAACATGTCGAACATGGACTGCATGGACCAACGACCGGCACCGTCAACTTGACCGGGTTTCAGCCCGAGCGTCAGGTTTTGTCGCGTGGTCAAACCAGGAAAGATATCGCGGTTTTCAGGAACGTACCCGATGCCCATGTTGGCGATTTGAAACGCCTTCTTACCGGCAATTTCCTGACCCTGGAATTTGACCGAACCCTTGGGTTCGACCTCGCCCATGATCGCCTTGCACGTGGTTGATCGTCCAACACCGTTTCGCCCAAGCAGGGCTACGATCTCGCCTTCCTGGACGTTGATGTTCACACCCTGAAGGATGTGGGATTTGCCATAATAGGCGTGCATATCTGTGACTTCGAGCATCATTAGTGATCTGCCTCCAATGCGGCGCCCAGATAGGCTTCTTGGACACGGGCATTCGCACGCACCTCTTCGGGTTTTCCGGTGGCGATGATTTCGCCGTATACCAAGACCGAAATCCGGTCAGCCAGACCAAAGACAACGCTCATGTCGTGTTCCACCATGATCAGGGTTTTTCCTGCTGTGACCGTGAGGATGAGGTCAGTAATGTAATCTGTTTCGGTGTTGCTCATCCCAGCGGTGGGTTCGTCAAGCATGATGACATCTGCGCCACCTGCTATGGTGATCCCGATCTCGAGTGCGCGCTGTTCGGCATAAGATAAGGTGCCCGCAGGTAAATTCCGCCGACCCAAAAGGTTGATCTGATTCAGGATCTTTTCAGCCTCGTCTGTCAAATCGTGCTTGCGGTTTACCAGATGCCAAAAGCTGTATTTATATCCCTGTGACCACAGTAGCGCGCAACGCACGTTTTCGAAAACGGTCATGGCCGGGAAGATGTTGGTAATCTGAAACGACCGGCTAAGCCCTTTGCGGTTGATCTGGTAAGGCTCCAACCCGGCCAGGTCTTCGCCGTGCAGCTTGACCGTCCCCGCAGTCGGCGCGAACCGCGCGGTAATAAGGTTGAACAGCGTGGATTTACCGGCACCGTTAGGGCCAATGATGGCATGCCGTTCGGCTTTGCCAATGCTCAGGTTGATACCGCGGATAATTTCGGCTTTGCCAAAACTTTTCTTGAGCCCTGTAAGTTCGAGTGCGGGTGTGCTCATGATTTGCCTCCTGCCGTGTTGGCCTCGCTCCAGGCCTCCCTGAGATCGGGTGCCGTGACCTTTGCAATTCCAAGCCCAATCGCCGTTACAGCCGCCGCGATAAGCCAAGGGATCAGCGCGTGGCTGTCAAAGGTCATCCAGAAAACCGTCATTTCGTTGTCGCCGGTTGCGGCATGACGAAAGTGAAAGGTCATCTCGACCAGTGCTGCCAGCCCCAAGAGGCCGATCGCCGCCGGAAGCAACGTATAAAGATAAGGTTTGATCAGCGTCTTGGACTTACCCAGCTTGAACACCGGAACATGCATCATGATCAGTCCCGCCAGGCCACCGGGGAAAAACATGACCGTCGCCACAAAGAGCACGCCTGCATAAAATGCCCATAGCTCGGTCGACAGGCTTAGGACGGTTTGTAGCAATGTGAAGGCAATTGCCCCGATGATCGGCCCAAAGAAGTATCCGACGCCGCCCAGGAATGTTACCAAAAGGATCACCCCCGAGGAGGCGGTGTTCAGGTTTTCTTCGGTCAGGATTTCATAGTTGATCGCGAATAACCCACCGGACACGCCTGCGAAAAAACCCGATGCCACAAAGCTGTAAAAGCGAACCCAGCGTGCAGAATATCCAAGAAACTCTGCGCGTTCGGGATTGTCGCGTACGGCATTGGCCATACGACCCACCGGAGTGCGGCTCCAGAGGTACATAAGCGCGGCTGCGATCACGACCCATGCCGCAGTAAGGTAATACACCTCAAGCTGCTGAAGAAATTCTACGCCAAAGAAAGGTTGTGCATATGTGCGATTGCCGCTGATGCCTTCTTCGCCCCCAAAAAACGCAACGATTATGACTGACGACGCAGCGATCAATTCGCCCACACCAAGCGAGATCATGGCGAAAACCGTGCCCGCCGACCGTGTGGAAAAAGAGCCGACGATCATCGCCAAGCCCATACCGAATAAGCCAGCGAACACCGGCAGGACAACCAAGGGGATGGTCGCAAAGAAGTCCGACATGTTCATAATATGCATTGCGGCGAAACCACCGACACCTGCATAAACCGCATGGCCAAACGACAACATCCCGCCTTGCCCCAGCAGCATGTTATAGGCCAGCGCGAAAACGATGGTGATGGACATCTGGTTCATGATCGTCAGAGTCGAATTATTGGTGAAAACCATGGGCAGGAACGCAAGTACCACAGCAGCAATCACCCAAGGTGCAAGCGAAAGGGTCATGGACCCTGACCGCATGCGTTCGACCGGGTTGCTCGGATCTGTGGTGATCTGCTCGTCTTCGCGAGCCCCTTTAGGGTCGATTCTAGGATCTGAAACTGTCATGAGCTGCGCTTTCCGAAAAGACCTGCGGGACGGAAGATGAGGATCAACACCATCAGGATATAGGGCAGGATGTCTGCGATCTGCGGGCTAGTTATGCTCCAGAAATCGCGGAAAATGCTTTCATCAAGATTGTCAGGTGTCGAAATGCCTATTCCATTCAGGATACTTTCCATTTCGATATTGTAGGATTTTGCGAATGTCGTGATCCAGCCGATCAACAAAGACGCTGCCAGCGCGCCCCACAGTGACCCAAGACCGCCAATGACAATCGTAACAAAGACGATGGAACCCAGCACAAAGGCCATGCCGGGGAACGTTCCCAAGACAGGGCCGGCGATCACACCGGCGACACCTGCAAGCGCGGTACCAACACCGAAGACCCCCATGAAGATCAACGGCACATTATGGCCCAATGCCTCGACCGTGCGTGGATAGCTAAGCGCGGCCTGAATGATCATACCGACCCGCGTCTTGGTCAGTACATAGAGCAGACCGATAAAGATGGCGACGGACGTGAAGATCATGAAAACCTTATAGGCGGGGATGGAATTGCCCGAGATCGCAAAGGCCGTGAAATCAAGAATTTCTGGGACCGAATAAGGCATCTGGTTTTTACCCCAGATGAATTGCACCAACTCTTCAATAAGCAAGGCCAGACCAAAGGTGAAAATCAGCTCTGGCACGTGACCGTACTGGTGCACCCGCCTCAACCCGTATCTTTCTACGCCTGCGCCGAGAACGCCAACGATCAAGGGCGCAATAAGCAACCCCATCCAAAAGCCGAGGGCAATGCTGATCTGATACGCGAAATAAGCACCAAGCATGTAAAAGCTAGCGTGGGCAAAGTTCAAAACACCCATCATCGAGAAAATTAGGGTCAGACCGGCGGAGAGCATAAACAACAGCAATCCAGTAACCAGCCCGTCGATGATATTGACGAGAATGAGGTCCATGAGGCCCCTCCAGTAGAGTGGTGACAATGTGTAAGAGGCAGGTCCGCCTGCACGAACGGCAGACGGACCAAAAGTAACGCTTTATGGGCGCTTCATCTCACAGGTTGTTGGGATGTCCATCGACGCCATTTCGACAGTCGATTCTGTGAAGACACCAAAGCCCGAGTTGTCATAGTCAAAGTCAATGTTTTCGTCAGTGTGCACGCCAACATTCATGTCTTGGATCAACTGGTGATCCTGTGGGCGCATAAATACTTTACCGCCCCACATGCTTTCGTATTCCATGCCTTCCAGCTTGCTAGCGACTGCTACCACATCGGTGGCTGTACCTGCTTCGGTAATTGCCTCTGCCAGCATGCCGATCACGTTGAAGATCCGGCTTTGGTCGATGTTGCCGTCTGGGTACTTTACCTTGAACGCCTCATAAGTAGCGCGGGCTTCTTCAGTGGCAATCGGGTTGATACCACCTTGCGAGATCAAGCGGATCTTGTTTTTACCACTTTCACCGAATGCACCCGTGATGCCAGAACCGGCGGCGTAATAGGTATAGATCGGACCTGTAAAGCCGTTATCGATAATAGCCTTACCAAGGCCCAGCATGTCGGCACCCCAGTTACCTGTGATAACCGCGTCGGCACCCGAAGATACAATCTTACGCGCATAGGGCGTAAAGTCTTTTACTTTACCAATCGGGTGCAGTTCGTCACCGACGATTTCGATGTCGGGGCGTTTTTTACCCAGCATTTCGTTGGCGGCTGCGGCCACGGCTTTACCGAATGAATAGTCCTGACCGATCAAGTAAACTTTCTTGATGCTCTCGTCTTTTGCGATGACATCGGTCAATGCGTCCATCTTGATGTCTGCGTTCGCATCAAAACGGAAGTGCCAGAAGTTACACTTGTCATTGGTCAGTGCAGGGTCAACCGCCGCATAGTTTAAAAACAGCACGCGGGTTTCAGGGTTACGCCTGTTGTGCTTGTCAACGGCTTCGGTCAGCGCGTTGGCAACACCAGAGGAGTTACCCTGAGCGATATAGCGAATGCCTTGGTCAATCGCGACCTGCAACTGGATCAGCGACTCTTTCGGGCTGATTTTGTTATCGAAAGCGACGATCTCCATTTTTTGACCGTCAAGCAGCCCGCCCTTTTCGTTTACCATGTAATCGGCGGCAAATTCGAACTGGTGCAAGCCGTTGGTACCAGTGCTTGCGAACGGACCGGACAGTGGATCAATAAAAGCGATCTTGATATTTTCGGCAAAAGCAGCGCTTGCGCCAATGATCAGTGAAAGCGCAGATACCGCGCCCAGCTTAGTGATACTTTTCATTTTTATCCTCCCAAGGACGGCCCGGCGCTTTGATGCGTTTTAGGGTTGCCAGACCTTGGCTGGAGCCTTGCACAATGGGACTTATTGTCAAGCGCATCTTTACTAAAGTTGCGAGACATTACCGTGAGTTATCTCATTTCTTGCGTGACGATTGGGAAGCGCGCGCAGCCGACAGCGCGACGCCATTGCATAACAATTGTGCGGGGGAAAACTTAACTGTTTGTTATCTCTGGATTTAATCAGACTTGGATTTTACACCGCTTTGCTGAATACTTCGCCACAACCTGACACCTGTCCGGATTTGGCCCCTGAGAAGAATTTTGAGGCATCAGTCTCAATTTTTCCCCGTGGGATTTTCGTAGACAAACCGTCGCCTTTTTATCTGCCTTAAAGTCGGGTTTGTTCCGCTATGCGGAATTGGAATCCGCTCGTATTTTTGATTCTGGTTGTCTGTTCTACCAAGCGCGCGGGCGGGGCCTGCCCCTAGAATCGGATGCTGATCGACTCTGCCGCCTTGATCAACCGTTTGGCATACACGGTTTCCAACTGCTTTTTCTTAACGTGGAATGACGGGCCACCAATGTTCAAGCCATAGACCTGCGAACCATTAGGGGAAAAGATAGGGACGGCAATTCCGTTCACGTCCGGGCGCCAGTCCCCATAGCTTGAACAGTAACCACGCGCTGCATATTCCTCAACCGCAGTGGCGCAGCTTGCGCGGCAACGGATTTCGGTCGCAGGGTCGATTTCAGCAGCAAGGCCGAAAGCCTTCTCTCGAGCCGTATCATCCATCCCGACCAAAATCGCGCGCCCTATGGCGGAATCGAATAAGGGTAAGCGCGACCCGACGCGTATCTGAAGAGCGACATCTTCGCGCGAACGTTTGGTGGCAATATACACTACATCCAGACGATGCGCCTCACCCAGAGCCACGGTGATATACGAATTCGGACCGTCACGCAGTCGGCGCATTTCATCTTCTGCGCGGTCGCCGATTTCCATGCTTGTCAACACGCCAAAGCCAAGCTGTAAGACCCCTGCCCCCAGCCGGTATGTGCCGGTCCGCGTATCGGCAACCAGATAATCCAGTTCGCATAACGTATGGGTCAGTCTTGAAACCGTAGCTTTTGGCAATCCGGTACGTTCGGAAAAATCCGTATTGGTCAGCGCCGCCTCGTTCTCGCGGAAGCACCGTAGCACATCAAGCCCACGCGCCAGAGCCGTGACGAAATTTCTGTCCTTGGTCTCTGTCGGGTCGGTGGCAAATTCGTTCGGGGCCATATTATTCTCTTTCAAGTGCCTTTAGCCCGTTGGCAGCGAATACTGGCACATAGGCACCCACTTTCATTGCACGCTCAGGGTTGGAGGCGTTTCCATCCAGAGCACGCTTTAATACTCCCTGAATAATCCCGGCCATGCGGAAAAAACAAAACGCCAGGTAAAATCCGAAGTTGTCTATTCCGTTCAGACCTCTGCGCTCGCAATACCTTGCAATAAATTCTTCGTCGCTCGGCACACCAAGCGCTTTGCGGTCCACACCGCCGAATCCACGCCCTTCTGTTCCTGCGGGCATCTGCCATTGCATGATCACAGCGGCCAAATCCGCATAGGGATGCCCGATGGTGGAAAGCTCCCAATCGAGGATCGCCAGACATTTGGTGCCGTCTTTTTCGAACATCATATTGTCGATACGGTAATCACCGTGCACCAATGTGCGCTGACCGTCATCCGCAGGAATGCTTTGCGTCAGTCGTTCAATCAACCGGTCCATATCGGGCAGAACCTCTGTTTCAGAGGCCCGGTACTGCTTGGTCCACCGCGCGACCTGACGTTCATAGTAATTGCCGGGGGGGCCGTAATCCGACAGGCCCACCGCATCGATGTCCACATCGTGCAGCGCCGCAAGCACGCGGTTCATCTCGTCGATGACACCTGCCCGCGCCGTGTTGTCCAGTTCGGGCATGCGCGGGTCCATGAAGTTTCGGCCGTTCACGTGGTCCATGATGTAAAAGGCCGACCCGATCACATCATCGTCTTCGCACAGCAGGTGCATCTTGGCGACGGGCACATCTGTATCAGCCAACGCGCGTTGGACGCGGAATTCGCGGTCGACCGCGTGGGCCGATTTCAGCAATACTCCGGGCGGTTTGCGGCGCAGCACATAATTGCGCGACGGCGTCTTTAACAGAAACGTCGGATTGGACTGTCCCGCCTGAAACTTGGAAACCTCAAGCGGGCCTTCGAACCCATCAAGGTGCTTTTCCAGATAAGCGCTGACCTTTGGAATATCGAGTGTCTGGGTGTCTGTGCTCATAACGAACTTTCCTTAACTATAGGTCAGCATGCCAGCATTTTCGGCTGACATCAGATGCGGTGTGGCGTTGAATTCATGAAGAAAAAAGGCCGTTTTGGT
>DRFG01000137.1 GCA_011050655.1 Roseobacter sp. | reverse complement strand
TTGGAATATGCGTGATCCGAACTGCCGAATCGGTGGTGTTGACGTGTTGGCCTCCGGCACCGGAACTGCGCATCGTGTCAATGCGCAGATCATTTGCATTCACGTGTATATCAACATCTTCCGCCTCGGGCAGCACGGCGACAGTTGCGGCCGAGGTATGCACCCTGCCACCGCTTTCAGTGGTCGGAACACGCTGTACTCTATGCACTCCGGATTCGTACTTGAGCCGCGCAAAAACATTCTGCCCCTTGATATGCGCCACGACTTCCTTGATGCCACCAAGCTCGGTCAATTGCTCTTCGATCAGGTCAAATTTCCACCCCTGCGCCTCAGCATAGCGTTGATACATGCGCAACAGATCAGCGGCGAACAAAGCCGCCTCATCTCCCCCGGTGCCAGGGCGAATTTCAAGAATGGCGGGCTTTGCATCCGCGGCGTCTTTGGGCAACAGCGCCAGCTGCAAGGCGGTCTCGGCCTTGGGCAAAGCCGCTTTGAGGCGTGGAATTTCCTCTTCAGCCAATTCAGCCATCTCGGGGTCTTTCAGCATGGCCTGCGCGTCATCCATATCGCGCAATAACTGCCGATATGTCTCGATCTGGTCGACCACTGGTCGCAAATCTGCATATTCCTTAGCCAGCTTGGCAAAGTCAGCGCCGTCAGACCCAGCAGACATTGATGCCTCCAGAAACTGGAAGCGTTGAATAATCTGGGCAAGGCGGTCCATGGGGATCATACGACGGATGTCGCTGATGACGGGGCTATGGTCAAGGGCCGCTCTGTGCTATCCTTGCCTGATGAAACAGATATTGCTGCTTTTAATGCTGGTCCCGGCAATCGCATCCGCCAATTCCACCTATCCGGATGGCCGACCGGTAAATTGCTATTGCACAGATCGCAGTGGCAACAGGATAGAGCTAGGCCAAACCGTCTGCCTCAACATAAACGGCCGCAGCTTTATGGCACAGTGCCAAATGTCGCTTAACGTACCCATGTGGCGAGAAATACAATCAGGTTGCCAGACCTTATCCTCAAAGCTCAAGCCCCAACCGGTGCAAGACATATTCGATACGCTTGCGGTTCACGCCCATATCTGACTTCCCGAACCGCAGACGGCCGTAGATCACGGCGCGCGATTGCTCCATTCCCGGTAAGGGAGCTACTGATACCGTGGTATAATCCGGAAAACCCCATAGTTTCGACCGCGATTCATAGATATTTTGCCCGGATATAGTTGCAACCCTGCGGGTACGGGGCGTTCCCAGCATTTCTTGGTCAAACATCTTCAAAAAGCTATCGCCGTCGCCGTCAACGACCCTCACCGCCATGAAACCACTATCGTATCGGTAATCGCCCACCGTTTTTTCATTCGGGGAAATGACCCAGCGATCCACTTGGGCCGGCGAAAAACGTACATAGATTTGCACAGTGCCAATCAACGCCAGCACACCAATTAGAATCCACATCGCTGGCTGTCCTTTCATTTTGCCCTTAAAACTCCCCGCGGAGCGTCCGTCGTCGTCAACGGTATGCAACGCCAGGTAGGACGGACAATATTTCAAATAGAATGTTGGCCCCGGTCAATGCTGTATTCCCAGAGGTGTCATAGGGCGGAGACACTTCAACAAGATCCGCACCGACGATGTTCAACCCCTTGAAGGAGCGCAATAATTCCATAGCCTGCGGCGTGGTGAGACCGCCGATCTCTGGCGTACCGGTGCCCGGCGCATAGGCCGGGTCTAGGCTGTCGATATCATAAGTCACATAAACCGGTGCATCGCCTATATCAGTTCTGATACCAGCCCCGAGCGGGGCAAGGCTGCGGTGCCACAGCTCGTGCGCCGGGAACTGTTGAAACCCCCACGCGGCGGCTTCGGTGAAATCATCCGCACCATATCCCGTGCCCCGCAGGCCAATTTGATAGGTTTTATAGGGGTTTATTAGCTCTTCTTCATAGGCGCGCCGAAAGACCGTGCCATGGGTTTCACGCTCACCAAACATTTCGTCATTCACATCGGCATGTGCGTCGATATGGATAAGCGCCAGTGGACCGTGCTGCTTTGCCATCGCCCGCAAAATCGGCAGCGTGATCGAATGATCGCCCCCGATCGCCATCGGGGTAACATCAAACTTCAATATCGCATCGTAACTATCTTTTATGATTGATAAACTTTTACTTAACGAGAAAGTATTTGTTGCCAAATCTCCGATATCGGCCACTTGCAGTGAATCAAACGGGGCGGCCCCGGTTGCCAGATTGTAAGGCCTTAGCATCGCGCTTTCGGACCGGACCTGTTTGGGGCCAAAGCGCGTCCCGGACCGCCACGAGGTACCAATGTCCAGCGGTATTCCCAATATGGCTACATCCAGTCCGCTCAGGTCGTTGACATGAGGCAGCCTCATGAATGTATTCGGTCCCGAAAACCGGGCTAAATCATTGCCGCTGATAGGTTGGTTATTTCCGGTCATGCGTTGCGTATCCTCCAGCCCAACAGACATAAGATTTCGGTGGCGACGTGCGCACCGGCAATCGCAGTGGCCCCTGTCGTATCAAAGGGCGGAGACACTTCGACCACATCTCCGCCGACGATATTGATCCCAGCCAGATCCCGTAACATGATCGCGCATTGTGCCGAGGTTAGCCCGCCCCAGACCGGCGTTCCGGTCCCCGGCGCATACGCGGGGTCAAGGGCATCAATATCAAAAGTAAGATAGCACGGCCGGTCTCCAAGTATTTGTTTTATCTTGGTAACAGCCGCTTGAGGGCCTTTTTCATGAACTTCGCGGGCGTCGATGACGGTGACGCCCAAACAATCAGGATTGGTGGTTCTGATCCCGACTTGCACTGATGTTTCAGGGTCGATCAACCCTAGTTTCACCGCCTTGTAGAACATTGTCCCGTGGTCGATCCTGTCCATGTCGTCATCTGGCCAGGTATCTGAATGCGCGTCAAAATGCAAAAGACTGACGGGGCCATATTTCTCGGCATATGCCTTGAGGATCGGAAAGCTGATGTAGTGGTCGCCGCCCAAGACGACACTCGCGGCCCCTGCGTCTAGTATACCCCTTATATGCGAGGTAAGCGTGTCGGAGAACAGGCTGGTGTGACCATAATCAAACGCCAGATCGCCATAATCGACGATAGCACATTCGCCCAGTACATCGAAATCCCAGCCATAGGGCGGATCATAGGGTTGCAGCGTTGACGCCTCGCGGATCGCGCGCGGACCCAGCCTGGTGCCGGGGCGGTTTGTGACAGCTTGGTCAAACGGCACACCAGTCACCGCGATATCTACACCGGCAAGGTCTTTGGTAAAACGTCGGCGCAAAAACGATGTCGCACCGCCAAATGCGTTTTCAAAACTCGGGCCTTTCAGGTCTTCGCGGGTAAAGGCCTGATCTACCTGCGTTTTCGCGTCCTCGAGTGCCATTAGACTATTTCCAGTGGCTGGGCCCGTTCAACCAATCGGGCGAAAAAGGAGGCTCCTACTGGAGCGATAGCATCGTCAAAGTTATACTGCGGATGGTGCAACCCTGCCGTGTCGCCCTGCCCAAGAAACAAGTACGCACCGGGACGTTTCTCCAGCATGTAGCTAAAGTCTTCCGCTCCCATTTCGCGTCCGTGTTGTGCAACGACGTTATCTTCGCCCGCTACAGCGCATGCGACAGAGACAGCAAAATCCGCTTCATCGGGGGTATTGACGGTTGCGGGGTACCCTTTGACATACTCAAGTTCAGCTTCGACCCCATAGCTTTGGGCCTGACCGGTCACGATCTGCTGCAAGCGCCGCATAACCATCGCTTGTACTTCCCTGTCAAAGGTTCTGACCGTGCCATTGATGTAAGCCGTTTCGGGGATAACGTTATCGGCCGTTCCGGTATGGATTTGTGTCACAGACACCACCAGATCGTCTTGGGTATTATGGTTGCGGCTGACGATCGTTTGAATGGCTTGCGCCACGCCACATGCTGCCACAATGGGGTCACGCGTCTGATGTGGCATTGCGCCGTGCCCGCCTAACCCGTTGATGTTTATGTGAAATGTGTCAACCGCGGCCATTATCGGCCCTGGCGAGGTATAAAAACCGCCCTTGGTCATCCCTGGTGCATTATGAAGCGCATACACCTGCGAGACATCGAAACGGTCCAGCACCCCTTCGGCTACCATTACCTCAGCACCGCCGCCGGTCTCTTCTGCCGGTTGAAAGATAAGCGCCACACGCCCCGCGAAATTACGTGTTTCGGCCAGGTATTTGGCCGCCCCCAACAGCATGGTCGTATGGCCGTCGTGACCACAGGCATGCATCCTGCCCTCGTGTGTGCTGGCGTAATCCACACCTGTAGCCTCGGGGATCGGCAGCCCGTCCATATCGGCGCGCAGGCCTATCGTCGGCCCCTTGGCCTGACCGTTGATGATCGCCACCATACCGGTTGTTGCAAAACCTTCATGCAGCTCATCTACGCCGAATTCACGCAACCGCTCGGCGACAAAAGCTGCGGTCTTGTGGCATTCGTTGCCCAGTTCGGGGATCGTATGCAAATGCCTGCGCCATTGCGTCATTTGCGGGCCGAAATCTGCGATGCGGTTAACAACGGGCATTGGTGTGGACTCCTGAAGCGATGTTCGTCAGGTTGCATCTGACACCAGACACACGAGGGCTGCAATGGCCGACACCAGAAATGATGCGCTGATCCACGACCAAGATGCCGGGATCGAACGATTGTTGGAAATCATGCGGCGCCTGCGCGACTCTGACACCGGTTGCCCGTGGGATATTGAACAGGATTTCGACAGCATCGCCCCCTACACCATTGAAGAAGCGTATGAAGTTGCTGACGCGATTGAACGCTGTGATTGGCCTGAGCTTGAGGGCGAATTGGGCGATTTGCTGCTTCAGACGGTCTATCATACTCAGATGGGCCAAGAGAAAGGGCTTTTCAGTTTTCAATCGGTGGTCCGCAATATCTCTGACAAGATGGTTGCCAGACATCCGCATGTGTTTGGCGACGAAAGCCGTGACAAATCAGCCGAACAGCAAACCGCCGACTGGGAAGCGATCAAAGCCACCGAACGCACAGAAAAGGCCCAAGACGGCATTCTGGACGGTGTCGCAGTTGGCTTGCCTGCGCTGTTACGGGCTTACAAGCTGCAAAAACGCGCTGCGCGTGTGGGGTTTGACTGGCCCGTCGTGGATGACGTGATCGCCAAGATCGCCGAGGAGGCAGCCGAACTGGTCGAAGCCCGCGATACGCTGACCCCCGCCGAGGTCGAAGAGGAATACGGGGACCTGATGTTTGTCATGGCCAATCTGGGGCGACATCTGGGTGTTGAACCAGAAGCCGCCCTGCGCGCGGCAAACACAAAGTTCATACGCCGTTTCAACGGCGTTGAAGCGCGGTTGCGCGACATCGGCAAAACCCCGCAAGATAGTGACCTGACTGAAATGGATGCGCTATGGGATGCGGTCAAACACGCGGAACGCAGCTAGTCGCGCCTTAGCCTGCTGGACAAGTAGTGCGGGTTGCGGCAAGGCTCTGGCAGCACGCCTGACAGGAGTACCGCATGACACAGCGAAAGATTATCATCGACACTGATCCCGGTCAGGATGATGCCGTGGCGATCTTGGTCGCTTTGGCCAGCCCAGACGAAATCGACGTTCTTGGCATCACCTGTGTCGCGGGTAACGTGCCGTTGGATTTGACCACGCGTAACGCCCGTATCGTATGCGAACTGGCGGGCAAGCGGGATGTCAAAGTTTTTGCCGGTTGTGATCGCCCGTTGGGCCGCGATCTGGTCACTGCAGAACATGTGCATGGTAAGACCGGGCTTGATGGCCCCGATCTGCCCGAACCGACCATGCCCGTGGCAGATGGTCAAGCGGTTGATTTCATCATCGACTGCTTGCGCGAACACGCACCCGGGACCGTTACGCTTTGCCCACTGGGGCCGCTGACCAATATCGCGACGGCGCTGCAAAAAGCACCCGATATCGCCAAACGCATCGCCAAGATCGTTCTGATGGGTGGAGGCTATTTTGAAGGCGGTAACATCACACCTGCGGCAGAGTTCAATATATATGTGGACCCTGAAGCCGCTGATATTGTTTTCAAATGCGGCGCACCTATCGTTGTGATGCCGTTGGATGTGACGCACAAAGCGCTTGTTACCAAAAACCGTAACGACGCATTTCGAGATATCGGCAGCCCCGTAGGTATCGCGGTTGCGCAGATGACCGAATTTTTTGAACGCTTTGACAAGGAAAAGTACGGGTCAGATGGCGCACCGTTGCATGACCCTTGCGTGATCGCGTATTTAATACAGCCCGATTTGTTCAAAGGCCGCCACATCAATGTTGAGATCGAAACCGACAGCGAACTGACGATGGGCATGACGGTCGCGGATTGGTGGGGCGTCACTGATCGCCCGCCCAATGCCACCTTCATGAAAGAAATTAACGCGGACGGGTTCTTTGATCTGCTGACCGTCAGGCTGGCCCGGTTATGAGCGCGGCTTTCACCCTCGCCCGGCCCGAGCACCTGGACAGGTTGGTTTCTTTGGTCGCCGCATATCATGCCGAGGAAGGTATCGAGCAGACAGACGAAGCGCGGCGCAACGGCCTTGCGCCGCTGCTTGACGGTATTCCCCATGGCGTGGCCTATCTTATCGGGCCTGCGCGAGCACCGATCGGGTATATCATCCTGACATTCGGGTGGTCCGTGGAATTCGGCGGGCTTGATGCCTTTGTCGACGAGATTTACGTTCGCCCCGGCGTTCGTGGGCGCGGCATCGCGACCGAAGCCTTAATGGCAGTGCCAAACGCGCTGGCTGGCGGCGGGATCAAGGCGATACATATCGAAGTCGCGCGCGCTAATGAAATAGCACAAAAGCTGTATGCGCGGGCCGGATTTAAACCGCGCGATAACTATATGCTGATGTCGCGCAAGTTCTGATCAGACTGGCAAAGGCTGTTGTTCAACCCTATATTTGAAACATGACAATTACAGCCCCCTTCGATAATAGCTATGCAGCCCTGCCAGAGGGTTTTTATAGCCGTATAAATCCGACGCCCGTCGCGAACCCTCGGCTCTTGGCGTTCAACGAACCTTTGGCTTTGTCGCTGGGGTTTGAATTCGCAACAAAGGATGATCTTGCCTTTGTTCTTGGCGGAAACGAGCTGCCTGTGGGCGCTGACCCGTTGGCGCAGCTATACGCGGGGCACCAGTTTGGCAGCTATAACCCACAACTAGGCGACGGGCGGGCGATCTTGCTTGGTGAAGTTGTCGACAGTTCGGGCAAGCGCCGCGACATCCAGCTTAAGGGGTCGGGGCGCACACCATATTCACGAGGTGGAGATGGACGGGCTTGGCTGGGTCCAGTCCTGCGCGAATACGTGGTGTCCGAGGCGATGCACGCTTTGGGTATTGCGACCACCCGCGCCCTTGCCGCCGTAGCGACCGGAGAAGACGTTTATCGCGAAACTGCCCTTCCGGGTGCCGTTCTTACGCGGGTCGCTTCCAGCCACCTGCGGGTAGGCACGTTTCAAGTCTATGCGCACCGTGGCGAGGTCGAGAACCTCAGGTTGTTGACGCAATACGCTATAGAGCGTCACTATCCTGACGCGGACGGACCAATGGGGCTGCTGCGCGCCGTATGTGAACGTCAGGCAGATTTGATCGCTGCCTGGATGTCTGTTGGTTTCATCCATGGGGTTATGAACACCGATAACTGTGCCATTTCTGGCGAAACCATCGACTATGGTCCTTGTGCATTTATGGATGCATTCCACGTGAACCGGGTCTTCAGTTCGATAGATCGTCAAGGCCGCTATGCGTTTTCCAATCAGCCGCAAATCGCAGTCTGGAACATGGCGCAGTTGGCCACAGCGTTGCTGCCGTTGCTTGAAAACTCTGATGCGGCGGTGGCCGAAGCGACCGAGATCGTTCACGCCATGTCAGATCAGGTCGAAACGGCGTGGCGCAAGCGTTTTGCTGCTAAAATCGGTATCATTTCCCCCTCAATCGACGACGGCGCGTTGATCGACGACCTGTTGCTGTTGATGCAAAAGGACGGTGCAGATTTCACTAATACTTTCCGCGCCTTGTCAGGTGATGAAGCGGCGGCTCAGTTCAGTGACCGGGATGGGTTCGCCGCGTGGCAGGAAAAATGGCGCGCGCGCATAGCGACCGAAGACAACCCGGAGTCGGTCATGAATGCGGCCAACCCCGTTATCATCCCGCGCAATCACCGGATCGAGGAAATGATACAGGCGGCTGTTGCGGGTGACTTGGCACCGTTCAATCGGCTTATGAGTGCGCTGGCCACTCCGTTTGCGGCGACAGACCCCGATTTGCACCGCCCGCCAAGCCAAAGTGAGATTGTACCAGCGACATTCTGCGGGACCTAACGCCTCAGGCGATCATGCGGGGTTTGCGGTTGATAAGATAAATACCCGCCGCGATCAGCGTCAAGGCCGCCCAGACGGACAAGGCCACGTGTTCCGACAGCAGCAGCCAGCCCAAAATCACCGACATGACCGGTGACAGGAAGCTGAACGACGCTACGCCCGACGCCGGGTAAACCGACATCAGCCAAAACCACGCCAGAAAGCCAAAACTGGCAACGGCGAAAACCTGGAAGATCAAACCGGCCAGGTGGATCAATTGCACGTCGCGCATAAGCGGACCGAACAGCGGGGCGATCAGCACCAGAATGGGCCCGGAGATCGCTACCTGGCACATCAGTTGCTGCGCAGGCGGCACTTTCTCCAGCGGTGTGACACGCACCAAAAGTGCGATACCCGCCCAGCTTAAAGCCGCCATCAATGCAAGCAAATCGCCTAACCAGCTTACATGCCCTCCGCTTCTATTGCCGAGCGCCACCGCTATACCCAACATAGCAAGCACCAATCCGACGATCTTGGTTTTGGTCAGCCGTTCGTCGGGCAGCAGAAAGTTCACCGCAATGGTCAGCCAGACTGGCATTGAATAGAAAATCACCGATGCGCGGCTAACTGTCGTGGTATCCAAGGCGATGAATAGACAAGTAAATTCAAAGGTGAATAATATTCCTGATAAGACAGCGGCCCCCCAGGCCGCACGGGGAAAGGCAAAGCTGACACCGCGCAGTTTCATCCAGATCACCAGCACTACAATCGCCCCGAGCGACCGCAAACCGGCGGAAAACACCGGGTTGAATCCGCCGTTGGTCACCTTGATCACCACTTGATTGAAGGCAAGGTTAAGGGCAAACGCGATCAATGCGATGGCACCGAATGCGTCGATATGAGATTTCCGTTCCATTTGACCAGAAGCCCGCGATGACAAAGCTTTGTCAATCGCATTTCCGCTCATGTTCGCGATGAACAGGAACACTTGCCCCCCGTTCGCGGTTGGACCAGAGCACAGGCTGTTTCACTGTGTTGACAACTCAACGGTGTAATCAGGGGTGACCAACCATGAGCTTGATGAGAACATTGGCCAAAGTGGCTATTGGTGTGGCTGTGGCCAAAGGCGCAAAGGCTGTCATGCAAAACAACAAATCCGGTGCCAGCGGTGGCGGCCTTGGTGGGTTGTTGGGCGGACTGACAGGCGGCGATAACCGCAGATCAACGGGTGCCGACGGCGCTAACGCACGGTCCGGAGGCGGTATCGAAGATATGCTTGGCGGATTGCTTGGGGGCACATCTGGGACCAGCCAAGGCGGGTTGGGCGGATTGTTGAACCGGTTTGGCAAATCAACAGGCGGCAATTCGTCGGGTGGCCTTGGCGGGCTGCTTGGCGGCTTGGCAGGCGCTGCGGGTGCCGGTGGGCTGTTGTCAGGCTTGGACCGCAAGGTCGAAGCCGCGCCAGACCGCCCCGAAGCAGATTTTGGTGCAGTACTGAATTCCCAATTCAGTGCTTCAGCCACCCCTCCGGTGCCGCCTTCCAAAGATCAAGAAGCCTTGGCTGGACTGATGGATTTCGGCGATGATCCAAGCGGCGAAATCCGACGGGACCTTCGACGACAAAGAGCGCGAAAAACTGCTTTCAAAGCTGAACGAGGCGGACCCGGACGAGGAGGCTTTCGTCAAGGCTCAAATGGACGCGCCTGTGGATGTCGACAAGCTGGTCGCGCAGACCCCCGACGGGATGGGACCGAAAGTTTATGCGATGGCCTTGCTCGCCATCGAGCTGGATACCCAGCAAGAAGCGCAGTTTCTGCATAAGCTCGCCAATGGCTACGGTATGACCCCCG
>DRFG01000136.1 GCA_011050655.1 Roseobacter sp. | reverse complement strand
GTTTCGATTTTCACCGGAAAGGCAGCCCCAGCGATTGGGTCTTCATCGGTGTAAAGCCGTTGATTGGTCGCGGCAGGTGCATCAGCCCAAGTGCCGCCTCCATCACCCACCGCCAATCGCGCGGTTTCGGAAGCACGGCGCAAGTATCCGTGTTGATCAAGCCCTTTTCGGCGTCCAATATCTGCAATCCCGGATCAGCGCATTGGCCAGGACAATCAGCTTACGCATGACTGCGGTAATCGCGACTTTGGATGGTTTTCCGGCAGCTTTCATCTGAGCATACTTGATCTTGTAATCGGGATTGAACCTGCAAGCTGCCAAGGCGGGCATGTAGAGTGCCTGACGTAACCGGGCACGCCCGCCACGAATGAAGGACCTACCTTTCCAGGTGCCGGATTCCCGGGTCACTGGAGCAAGCCCGGCCAAGCTGGCTACCTGCCTCGCGTCGAGCGTTCCCAGCTCGGGCATGTCAATCAAAAGGGTGTGTGCAGTAAGTGTAGAAATGCCGGGAATGCTGATCAAAATATTTGCTCTCAATTTCAAATCTTCATTGCCTTGAACCAAAGTTTCGATCGCTGAATGAATTGCTGTGAGTTGTCCTTCAATTTGTTTGAGCCGCTGTATATTCTGCCTGCGTAAAAGGCCAATGCGAAGAACCTTCTGTCTGTTTTTTGCAGCGGTGCGGTCCTTTATCAAAGCTTGGCGTGCAAGCGATAAATCTCTCAATTCATCAAGGGTTTCACTGATTATCGGGCGTGTGGCGGGTTCCAGAAGCATTCCCATTCGTGCCAACATTGCAGCATCAACCCGGTCTGTCTTAGCGAGCGATCCTGTCGCTTCCGCGAAACGGCGAGCATGTCTTGGATTGATTTTGGAAATTGGCACACCTGCTTTGCCCAGAGCACGCTCAAAGGATCTGTGATAAGGTCCAGTTGGTTCAAAAACAACACGGTCTACCTTATCCTCTCTAACCCAGTCGATGAATGTTGAGCACCCCGCTAGGTCGTTCAGAAATTGTCTGTGTTCACCAGTTGAAAATCGGTACGCATCGAGGGCTCCTTTGGAAATATCGACGCCAATCGTATCCTTTGTCATTCCTGTTTATCCTATGCTTGTCATACGAGCCTTGATGCTCAGGTATCCGTTCAGGTCATACAGAGTTGGCAGGGGCGATCATTCTCGCGCTCGGTTCTCAGTGCAACCAGCGGCTTCTCGATCCGCACCCCGCCGCCGAACAGGGCATCTCGAGAACCCGACGGCAGCCCATCCATAACGGAAGGGCCAAGAAAACTATAAGACAAGGCGGCTTCGGTGATCTCGGATGAATGGGCGTAACCGGCGACTTCGCCTCGGACTGCGCGCAGGCCAAAGCCTTGGGATGCGTCGTAGCTGGCGGTCTTAAGTCTTCCGTCATCAAACACCAGTCCTTCAGAGCGCCGCCGCTCGAAAAATAGCTCTCCGTCATCGGCCCCCGAGACCGCACCGCGTAGAATTTTAAGAGCGGTATCGCGATCAAGACTCGCCTCAAAGGGGTTGAAAGGCGGCTGGCTCATCAAAATGTTCCTCAAAACGTGTCATAAAAAGCGCTTCGCGTCCGTTTGACGCAAGCAGAAGTCTTTATCTTGAAGTTAGAATATGATTGTAAGCGTAAAGATTACAACGGCACCGCGGCCTCTCTTTGGCTGTAAGGTCGAGATTCGCTTATCAATGGTCACAAGATCAGGACGACATATGAAACATCTTCTCACTTTTTCGGGTCTCATGGCCGCTTTTTCTACCGTGCCTGCATGGGCGCAAGAGAATCTCCGCGTCGACGGGTTGGAAATCATCGGCCAACCGATAGACGGTAAAATGGGCTTTCAGCCTGCCGTTACGCGGGTTGCACAAGATATCCATGACCTCGACCATCTAATTCTTGTGATCATCACGCTGATAACGTTGCTGGTGACCGGCCTGATCCTTTGGGTTGCTTTCCGCTACAACAAAAAACGCAACCCGGTTGCCGCTAAGTTTACGCACCACACTCCGGTGGAGATCGCGTGGACCATCGTGCCGATCCTGATACTGGTATTAATCGGTGCATATTCGCTTCCGATCCTGTTCCGTCAGCAAGAGATCCCGCAGGCGGATCTTACCATCAAAGCCACAGGGAATCAGTGGTACTGGTCCTATGAATACGTTGACGAAGGTTTTGGCTTTGACAGCTATATGATTGGCGCACCTGCTGTAGGTGGTGAGAATCGCAAAACACCAGAAGTTATCGCCCAATTGGAAGCGGCCGGTTATACCGAGCAGCAATTCCTGCTGGCGACCGATACCGCGGTGGTGATTCCCGTAGGCAAAACAATTGTGGTACAGGTGACTGGTGCCGACGTTATCCACGCCTGGGCAATGCCGGCCTTCGGCGTCAAGCAAGATGCCGTGCCTGGCCGCTTGGCCGAAACGTGGTTCACGGCTGAGAAGGAAGGCATTTATTTTGGCCAATGCTCGGAGCTTTGTGGCAACGCGCACGCTTACATGCCGATTACTGTTAAGGTTGTGTCCGAGCAAGCCTATGCTGAGTGGCTTGGAAAAGCCAAGGCAGAGTATGCGGGCATCCCTCAGACTTTGACAGTCGCGTCAAAGTAACACCAACCGTTCTGTATTGGGGCGTGAGGGTCACGCCCCAATTTATCTTTATGCGAGATCTGGCATGACTGACATGAGTACCACTCCGGCAGGCGAATACGAGGCACAGCTGGGCGACTATTTTGCTTTGCTGAAGCCCCGCGTTATGCAGCTTGTGGTTTTCACCGCAGTTGTGGGGATGTTGGCCGCACCTGTCCCCGTGCATCCCGTTATTGGGTTTGCGTCGATCTTGTTCGTTGCCATCGGTGCAGGGGCATCTGGTGCTTTGAACATGTGGTGGGACGCGGATATTGATGCCATCATGCGGCGTACACAGAACCGCCCTATTCCTTCCGGTCGGGTACAGCCGAAAGAAGCGTTGGCGATCGGGGTTGCCCTATCGGGTTTGTCCGTAATGATGTTGGGGCTGGCTGCAAATCTGCTGGCTGCCGGTATGCTTCTGTTCACCATACTTTTTTATGCGGTGTTTTACAGCATGTGGCTTAAGCGGGCGACACCGCAAAACATCGTCATCGGCGGTGCCGCTGGTGCATTTCCCCCTGTGATCGGCTGGATCATCGCCACCGGTAGTTTCTCGATCGAGGCTTGGTTGATGTTTGCCCTGATTTTCATGTGGACACCCCCACATTTCTGGGCGCTGGCACTCTTTATGCGCAATGACTATGACGATGCTAAGGTACCCATGTTGACTGTAACGCACGGTCGTCGTGCCACCCGCCGTCATATCCTCGCTTACACTGTATTGCTGGTTATTTTGGCGGTCGGTACCGGTTTCACGGCGATTGGCGGGCCAATCTATCTGGTTACCTCCGCCGTCTTGAACGGAATGTTCCTTCTTGGGGCGATCCGTATCTGGCAGCGCGATGAAAACGATAGCGAAGCGGATAACTTTCAAGTCGAACGCAAGTTTTTCCGCCTGTCGCTGTGGTATTTGTTCTTGCATTTCGGTGCAATTTTAGCGGAAGCGACCCTACGGGGATACGGCTTAGGAGGTTGGGCATGAGCATTCGGGCAGAGCATGAGCTTCACACACGTCGCAGGGGCCGCAATCTGGGTATCGGTTTGATGCTGGGCGGGTTTGTTCTGCTGGTGATGGCATTGACCTATGTAAAAATCACCAACATTGATTTCAATAATTTGCCGGGCGGGGCTATCCAGACGCAGGAGAGCAAGTAATGGCAATGTCAGGTCCTACCAAAACGGTATTGCAAACCGTATCTGTCGTCGTGCTGATGGGCGGGCTCGCTTGGGCATCGGTACCGTTTTATAACTGGTTCTGTAGTGTCACCGGCTTTGGTGGGACGCCTGGCCAGGTAAGCGCTGGATCAAATGAAATTCTGGATCAGACCATAACTGTTCGCTTCGACGGCAGTCTGAATGCTGGTATGCCGTGGGAATTCAAACCCGTGGTGAATGAAATGGAGCTCCGCATCGGTGAAACGGGGCTTGCATACTATGAGGCATATAACCCCACCGATCGCACGGTAGCGGGGCAGGCGGCGTATAATGTCACGCCTTATGCAGCCGGCGCATTCTTTGAAAAGATCGAATGCTTTTGCTTTACCGAACAGGTGCTCGCCCCCGGCGAACGCGTGAAAATGCCGGTAACGTTTTTCGTTGACCCCGAAATCGTCAAAGACCGTGATGGCAAGTATGTACATACGATCACACTATCTTATACGTTCTATGAAATTGACCTGCCCGAGGGATATGCGGCCCTTGATCAGGACGAAAAAACAAACCTGAATTAAGTAAAAGGTGAGGGACTAAACCCATGGCTCATGAAAAAAATCATGACTATCATATTCTAACGCCATCTACATGGCCGCTGTTCAGTGCGCTTGGTGGCGTAATCATGCTTGCCGGCATTGTTTTCTGGATGCACGATGTCACGCCGTACGTCTTTTTTGGTGGGCTAGTGGCTGTGCTGTATTGCATGTTTGGCTGGTGGTCAGAAGTGGTGGCGGAAAGCAAAATTGGCGATCATACACCGGTGGTACGCATTGGCTTGCGCTATGGTTTTATCCTTTTCATCATGTCCGAAGTGATGTTTTTTGTCGCTTGGTTCTGGACCTTCTTCAAAGAAGCGCTGTACCCGATGAGCGCCTTTCCGGGTTCTACCTACGTGCAGCCGGACATCATCCCTGTCGACGCCTTTCACCTACCCTTGATCAACACGTTGACGCTGCTTTTATCAGGCTGTGCCGTGACTTGGGCACACCATGCACTGGTTCACGAGAACAACCGCAAGGACCTGATCACGGGGCTTAGCATCGCTATTCTACTGGGCATGATGTTTACGGCGTTTCAAGCCTATGAATATTATGAACTGCTGGTACACGATGACTGGACGTTCGGCGGCGACCTGTTTTTCTCGAGCTTCTTTATGGCCACAGGTTTCCACGGTTTCCACGTGATCATCGGTACGATATTTTTAGCAGTTTGTTTGGTCCGCGCGATCAAGGGTCACTTCACCCCTGAACAGCACGTCGGCTTTGAGGCAGCGGCCTGGTACTGGCACTTCGTCGACGTGGTATGGCTGTTCTTGTTCTTCGCCGTCTACATGTGGGGCATTTAAGAATCCCAGACGGCTTGCAAACCGCCGCGTATTCACTAAAAGCTTCAGGCGCGTAAGGGGAACCTTGCGCGCCTTTACATTGTCGCCACCCGGCACAGGGTACAAATCTCAAGAGTTTCTCATGCGTCGTACGCTATTTTTGCTGATTATCGGCCTTGGTGGGGCTTCACTCCTGATCGCGCTCGGGGTGTGGCAGATCCAGCGACTGGCATGGAAGCAAGCAATCGTTTCCGATATTAACACCCGTATAGCCGCCGCCCCGGTGGATCTGCCTCAAGCGATAGATCCGACCACCGACGCTTACTTACCGGTCAAAGCGTCAGGTTTCTTAGATAACGAAGAAATCCACGTACTTGTGTCGAAAAAGGATGTGGGTGCAGGCTATCGGATCATCACGCCGTTTCAACTGAAAGACGGACGCAGAATTATGGTGGATCGGGGTTTTGCCATTGCGGCTGACAAGGATAACGACCGTGTTGGCGGGCCTGCATCGGTCACCGGCAACCTTCAGTGGCCGCAAGAAACCGACGGTTTTACGCCGTCTCCGGATATGGCTGAAAATATCTGGTTCGCGCGCGATGTTCCTGCGATGGCGCAGACGCTGGAAACATTGCCCATCTTGCTCGTTGCCCGCACCAGCACCCCGGCTGAAAGCGATATCAGCCCGTTACCGGTTGATACCAGCCGAATTCCCAATGACCACTTGCAATATGCCATCACTTGGTTCTCTCTTGCCGCCATCTGGCTTGGCATGAGCCTGTTTTTCTTGCGCCGCCGTCGCGCCCCCAAAGCCGAAAGCTGATCAACCTTATGCGCTATATCTCTACCCGTGGTTCTGCCCCTGTTTTATCTTTTGAAGACGCGTTGTTGACCGGTCTTGCCCGTGATGGGGGGCTGTATGTTCCTGAAACGATCCCTAGGTTCAGCGACAAAGACTTGGCGGACATGGCAACCATGTCATATGAGGACGTTGCATTTAAGGTGATGCGCCCCTTTATCGGCGATACATTTACGGATGCCGAATTCACGGCGTTGATCGACAAGGCCTATTCAGGGTTCAACCACACGGTACGTGCGCCACTGGTGCAATTGGATCAGGGGCATTTCCTTCTTGAACTCTTCCACGGGCCGACACTGGCCTTCAAAGATTTCGCGATGCAGCTTATCGGGCAAATGTTTCAGGCGGTGCTTTCGCGCAAGGGCGAACGTGTGACCATTGTCGGTGCAACATCTGGCGATACCGGTTCTGCGGCGATCGAAGCATTTCGCGGCCTCGACAATGTCGACGTGTTCATCCTGTTCCCTCATGGCCGCGTTTCCGAAGTGCAACGCCGCCAGATGACTACACCTGCGGAAAGCAACGTGCATGCGTTGGCGATGGATGGCGATTTCGACGATTGTCAGGCACGCCTTAAGGATATGTTCAACGACCACGATTTTCGCGACGCGGTTCGCCTGGCGGGCGTGAACAGTATCAACTGGGGGCGGGTACTGGCTCAAGTGGTCTATTACTTTACTGCGGCGTTAAGCATGGGCGCATGTGACCGCAAGGTAAGCTTTACCGTCCCTACCGGCAATTTTGGCGATATTTTTGCGGGCTATATCGCGCGCGAGATGGGGCTGCCGATCGCAGATCTGGTGGTCGCTACAAATCAAAATGATATTCTGCATCGTTGTCTTACCACTGGTGCCTACCACAAGGGGGCGGTGCATGCGTCGATCAGCCCTTCGATGGATATTCAGGTCAGTTCCAATTTCGAGCGCGCTTTGTATTTCGCGTACGGTCAGGACAGCAACGCAACAAAAGCGTTGATGGATGATCTAGCCCAGGGCGGCTTCGATGTTGGCGACGACGTCCTGCGCACTTTGCAAGATACCTATAAATCTGGCCGGGTATCAGAAGAAGAAACCAGCGCCACTATCAAGGAATTTTTTACAAACACCGGCGAACTGCTGTGCCCGCATTCCGCTATCGGGGTACGGGTCGCCCAAGCGTTGCGCGATCCTGCCACGCCCATGATCACCTTGGCGACTGCGCACCCGGCCAAGTTCCCAGATGCGGTAGAGGCAGCAACCGGAGTACGCCCGCCACTGCCTGATCACATGGCTGATCTTTTCGACCGCGACGAGCGCGTCACCCGCATTTCCAATGATCTTGAAGCGCTAAAAGATATCATCAAGGGGGGCATCGCCCAGTGAGCCTACAACAACATCGCCTGCCCAATGGCTTTCGCGTCGTGACTGAAAAAATGCCGGGTCTGGCATCTGCTTCTATCGGTGTCTGGGTCACGGCAGGTGCCCGCCACGAGGCGGCCAAACAAAACGGCATCGCTCACTTTCTCGAGCATATGGCATTCAAAGGTACGGCCAAGCGCACGTCGCTCCAAATCGCCGAGGCGATCGAGGACGTGGGTGGCTATATAAACGCATATACCTCGCGTGAGGTGACAGCATACTATGTCCGCGTGTTGGAAAACGACGTGGCGCTCGGACTTGACGTCATAGCCGACATTCTGCGTAATCCGATGCTAGATAACAGTGAGATGGAAGTTGAACGCGGGGTGATTTTGCAAGAGATCGGTCAGGCGCTTGATACTCCGGATGATGTGATTTTTGATTGGCTCCAGGAAAAGGCCTATCCGGATCAGCCTATCGGGCGTACCATTCTCGGCCCATCTGAGCGTGTATCAAATTTTACCCGCACTGATCTATCCGATTTTATCGGACAGCATTACGGCCCTGAACAGATGATTCTTGCGGCGGCCGGGGCCGTGGACCACGACGAAATCGTGCGCCTTGCAGAACAGATGTTCGGTGACATGACACCAAAGCCTATGTTCGACGTAGATGCCGCCCGTTTCAGTGGCGGCGAGGTACGCCAGTTGAAGCCACTTGAGCAAGCGCATTTTGCTCTAGGTTTCGAATCTCCCGGTTACCGTGCAGATGATATCTATGTAGCGCAGATTTACGCTTCTGCGCTTGGTGGTGGCATGTCCAGTCGTCTGTTCCAAGAGATCCGTGAGAACCGTGGCCTTTGTTATACAATCTTTGCGCAGGCCGGTGCCTATGCCGACACTGGCATGATGACAATCTATGCGGGTACCAGCGGCGAACAGCTTCCCGAACTTGCCGGTATTACCATTGACGAGATGAAACGCGCGGCCTCCGACATGTCTCCCGCCGAAGTGGCACGCGCACGTGCCCAGATGAAGGCCGGCCTGCTGATGGGACTGGAAAGCCCGTCGAACCGCGCCGAAAGGCTGGCGCGTCTGATCCAGATATGGGACCGCATTCCACCGATCGAGGAAACTATCGCTCAAATTGACGCTGTCACTACCGGTGACGTGCGCGACTTTGCGCAAACCATTGCTGAAACGGCTCCGGCGGCCCTAGCTCTTTATGGCCCGGTCGAAGCAGCCCCGACCTTGCAAGAAATTCAGGAGCGTCGCGCCGCCTGATGCAGCTGCTCAAACGAAAGGTGGCGATCGAAACAGAGAGGTTGACTCTGCGTCCGCCACTGCACGCAGATTTCAGATCTTGGGCCACGCTGCGCTCTGACAGCATCGAATACCTCAGCCCGTGGGAGCCGTCCTGGGCCAGCGACCATCTCTCTCGCAAAGCATTCACGAACCGGGTCTATTGGGCAAATCGTTCAGTGTCAGGCGGTACGGCGTTGCCGCTGTTTCTGATACGGCGCAACGACAATATGCTTATCGGTGCGATAACCCTCGACAATATTCGTCGTGGCCCATCACAAGCCGGAACGCTTGGGTATTGGACGGGCGAACCCTTCTGCCGCCGTGGCTATATGCGCGAAGCCATCGAAGCGACCGTTCACTATGCATTTACTCGGCTTGATCTAAGTCGCGTCGAAGCCGCCTGCCTTCCCGAAAATATCGCATCGAGAGGGTTGTTGGAAAAGACCGGCTTTAAATACGAGGGCGTCGCACAAAGCTATTTGCAGATCGACGGTCGTTGGCGCACTCATGTTCTTTATGCCCAGTTGCGTAGCGACCGGCGCGGGAAAACAGCGGCGGGGTAGGAGAGGTTTCGTATGATCGCCTATGTCACCGTCGGGGCCGACGACCTTGCACGCGCCAAACGTTTCTATACCGCTTTCCTGCCTGCCTTGGGCTATGCGTTGACCGAAGGTCCTGAGGGCCTGAGCTTTGTACTGCCGAAGGCTGCGGGGCAGTCCGCCGCATTGCCGGATTTCTACGTCAAACCGACCTTTGATGGCGCGCCGGCTTCCGCTGGCAACGGTGGCATGATCGCGTTCCAAGCATCCGGCCAGGCACAGGTGCGCGCGTTGCACACCGCAGCGCTGGCCGCGGGCGGTAGCGATGAAGGGCAACCGGGGTTTCGCGCTACCTATGGTCCGCGCTTCTACGTCAGCTACCTGCGTGATCCCGAAGGTAACAAGATCGCGCTGTTCTCGGAAAATCCGGCAGAGTCGAGCAGGGACGATCCACCCCCTGTGCCGACGGGTTGATACGAAAAAGGCCAGACATCACTGTCCGGCCTTTCGTCTATCTGGTGTCCGTTGCGGGTTAACGCCGTCGGTCGCGCCGTGCGCTCATGGGTTGGAAGGCAACGCCAACATGTGCTTCGCAATAGGGTTTACCCTGCTGTACCGGAAGACCACAAAACCAGAAATCTTCAGTTGCCGGATCACCGACTGGCCATTTGCAGGTACGTT
>DRFG01000135.1 GCA_011050655.1 Roseobacter sp. | reverse complement strand
GTTCCTGCACGATACGCGTTGGGCGGTCCTTCAACTTTGTTCTTGATCAACAAAAAGTCGCTTTTTAAGGGAAGGTGCTGTCACCAGGACGCCTAAAATATACGCTGGGTAAAGAGACGGCGGCCACTGGCCATAAGCCCGGGGTATGGTCGATAAGTGCAAAGGATGAATTATGGCAGATTTCACCCCTCAGAAGCGCAACCATTGTTTGCCTTAGCGTACAACGCTTGGCAGGTGGCCCCTGGGTCGATCGCCGTTCTTACTTCCCGAGCAATCTAACACCGATGCCAATTGTCAAAAATGCGTTCATCAACATAAAAAAAAGCGAAGCCCTAAGGCCAGCCCCTTACGGCAAATGTTGAAATAATTACTTCTGTTGGCCACTAAGTGGCCAACATTACCATCAAAACAGTATCTTGACCCACTTTTCGATGGAGGTGACAAGTGCTCGATGGCCCGAAAATATCTTCGACAGAAATATCCGCCCTGGAGCGGCGTTTTCCACCAGCCTTTGAGGGTGTCGATCTAAACTTCTGTCGTAACCCGCAATGTGCGACCTACGGCGTTTTCCCTGACCCCTTCAAGCGACCCAAAGGCACAGAGCCTGCGCCGCCGGACGTGCTTCGAGGTGTTGTTGCGGGCAAGAAGCACGAAGAGTTCTTCAAGTGTCCGACCTGCACCAAAACCTCACGGATCAAGAATAACCGCGCGATAGTTGAAGAATACAAACGTCTCGAGCATTTGCAAGAGTATGATCCGACTGTGCCATCCTGTCGGACGGAAGGCTGCTTCGCGCACGGAATGGCGCCGGAGACCAGTCCCGAGTTCTACCGTCGCTTCGGGAAGACGGCGAAGGGGGATCCTCGCTTCCAATGCCGCCTTTGCTTCAAGACCTTCTCTATCGGAAAGCCTGCCAGGCGACACCTACGCAGCGACAAAAATAGGATCATCTTGCAGATGCTATGCAACGATGTCTCGCTGTCAAAAATCAGCAAGATTGCGGATATTTCCTATCGGGACCTCTACGGCAAGATCGACTTCTTCTACGATCAAATCCAAAGCTTTGTCGCTCAGAGAGAGGATTTCTCGAAGGTTGATTTCCGAGACGTCGGCTCAAAGTTCGCGACCGACAGCCAGACGCTGATGCTTAACTGGCCGACCAAACGAAAACGAACACCAGTCGCAGTCCAGCACCTCTGCACTGCCCACGCGCGATCCGGATTTATCATGGAGGCAGCGATTCAGTTTGACCCTTCGATGACAATGGATGAGGCTGAAGACATATCATTTGCAGCCAATGAAGAAGACCTCTCTGTCGCCTTTCGTCGGCACGCTCGGGTCTGGACGAAGACAGAATTTCAGGGGCATCTGACGCGCCTGCGCAAGCAAAAACAGGTGAAGACCATTCAACTCTATCAGCTGCCCCACGAGGGGGTCTTGGTGCGCTACGACATCCTTCAATATGCGCACGCACTGCGGGTGCGGGAGATGCTTACAGGGACTGATGCGCCACTCCTGTTGGTGATGGATGACGATCGAGGCTTGCAGCAAGCTTTTCAGGCAGCATTCTTTGATGAGATAAGTTCTCACCGTGCAGATTTAGCTGTTGTCAGCTTCGATAAGGGGATGACCAATGATATGCGAAATCAGGTCGCCGCAGCCGCACAAGTCCGCCTGTCACGTATGTCAGGGATGAGCCTGCCAGACATCCGAAAACTTTCAAACGAAGACTATGCCCAGCTCGTCGATTTCGTCTTGGCTTGGCAGTTGATGGGCTGGCCACTTAATCTGGGCGTTAGCTTTCCATTCTCTCGGAAATCTGAACCGAACAAGGTCGTAAAGGTTCCGACCTGGCGGCACGGGCGCTCAGGGAAATCCGCAGCTTGCCTCGTTCGCCGAGCAACCCTGCGCAGCGTTGATTCCTATTTTCATAAGTTTCGATGCAATGTGCGTTTCGCATCGCGGCCCGCGATTTCAACCGGAAACGTCGGCCACACCTGGGACAAGCAATATCTATACAAACCAGAGATGTTGGCCAAGATTGCTCAGATCTACAGGTTCTACCACAACTGGTGCGATCCGGGTGGCGACAAGAAAACGCCCGCGATGCGGATAGGGCTCGCACGCGGGAGAATCTATGAACGAGATTTTATGTAGCTTTAGATAACTGGGCTTGAAGCTTAATGTAGTGCTTTTGCAAAGCCTTCAGAGCCGATTTATCGGTCTCGTGGAACGCCACATGCTTCCCGTCACGCAGATGAATCAGATAGGTCGCATTATGCCGTCTGCGGCCGCCGATGGCGGCTCCGGCGAGTAATCCAAGACCACCGGTCAAAACACCACCTGTAATCGCCCATCCAGCGGCACCACCGGCAGAGCGATAAGTTTCTTCATCCATCTGCCGCATCGTTTCGATGTCATCCGGAAAATACTTGGTAGAACGGAAGCCCTTCCCACACACAATGACAAAGCCCTTTCTCCACGAAGGGTCGATTCGAACTCGAGAGATACCCTCAGATGCGTCAATGAATTTTGCCATTCGTGTCTTCTCCTATCGACTGGGATGCTTTGCAGATAGGTAATGGAAGAAAGAAAAGAAAAGCTCGCAGCTAAGAGGCTGCGAGCTTCAACATTTGCCGTAAGGGGCTGG
>DRFG01000134.1 GCA_011050655.1 Roseobacter sp. | reverse complement strand
ATGTGACCCTCGGGTTGCCTTTTGTGCGGACCTCGCCCGATCACGGCACTGCTTTCGACATCGCGGGCAAAGGCATTGCTAATCCGACAAGCATGATAGAAGCGATCCGTCTTGCCTATAGGATGGCACGGAATTGATGTACGCGATGTACACATCTGCCGATTGTCACAAAGCTGCTGATGGATCAGACCTTAAGAACCAATCAGGACAGGCGCGCCGATGACCTCTATCGATACCCTTCCGCCCCTGCGCGAAGTAATCAATACCCATGATCTTAAAGCGCGCAAATCGCTGGGTCAGAATTTTTTACTTGATCTGAACCTCACGGCCAAGATCGCACGACATGCTGGCGATATGTCAGAGTGTGATGTGCTTGAGATCGGGCCAGGTCCCGGCGGGCTGACGCGCGGATTATTGGCAGAAGGCGCGCGGCATGTGTTGGCGATCGAAAAAGACAAGCGTTGCTTGCCCGCGTTGGCGGAAATAGCGGATGCTTATCCGGGACGGCTTACGGTCATCGAAGGCGACGCGCTTCAGATTGACCCGCTGGCGCATCTGACCCCGCCTATCCGTATCGCGGCCAACCTGCCCTACAACGTCGGCACCGAGCTTTTGGTTCGTTGGCTGACCCCGCCTGAATGGCCTCCGTTCTGGCAAAGTCTGACACTGATGTTTCAACGCGAAGTTGCTGAACGTATTGTCGCAAAACCGGGGTCAAAGGCTTTTGGGCGACTTGCGCTTTTGGCTCAATGGCGGGCCGATGCACGGATTGTGCTACAGCTTCCGCCCGAGGCATTCACCCCACCCCCCAAAGTGTCGTCGGCAGTTGTACACCTAACTGCCTTGGCCGAACCACGTTATCCGGCTGATCCTGATGTTTTAAACCGCGTAGTCGCCGCCGCCTTTAACCAACGCCGCAAGATGCTGCGGTCAGCGTTAAAAGGGATAGCCCCCGATATCGAAGATCGCCTGCTGGCTGCCGGGCTGAAACCCACCGACCGTGCAGAGCAAATTCCACTGGAAGGCTTCTGCGCCTTGGCACGAGAAATCGCCAAGGTCTGACCAAGGTTAAGCTGTTTATATATCATGGGAAATTAAGAACCCTCGGCAAACCTTGTGGGTGCTTTAGGTGATGACCACAGCTTTCACTCCGTGGGGGGATAGTTGAACGGGTGTGTAGATAGTCATGGTCTAACGTTGTCTCTGATCGTATACCACGGTCGATAATTCTTGCCCGGAGCGCACCTTGCCACCCCCCCTCGACAACACCGACTTTGATATCTACCATCACCAGCGCAGTTTCATGGACTCACCTTCAGAGCCCAACCATCAAGCACCAGTGGTTGCGCCCGACACATTGGTGTTTTTTCGCTATATGTTCGAGCAGTTTGACGCCCCCATTAGGGCCTACAGCTATTGGACGGCGCTTGAGACCGGGTGCTCTAAATATGCCAGTGAATCGCTTGGTATAGCAGCACGGTGCTGCCAGTATCGAACTGAATGGCGCTGCCCTATTTCTATAGCGTTGAAGAACATTACCGTAGGTGAGACTAGGATGGGCGATAATGGAGCTTTCACGGAATATTTGGTTCGAATAGAGGTGCTGCAGAGCGATGTGACTTGGCATATAATGGACGTTTGGCCCGCGTCAGGCGCGTGACAAATCTGTTTTGGTGCAGCAAGGGTGTCACAGGGCCTATAACCACTCACAAAAAGGTATAATTTGGCCGCTGGTTTCGGACAGGCCCCCGAGTTGCCACCCATTCTAATGGGGTAATGCACACAGGTAACACTATCGGTGGTGTCCCCAAAGTCGGAATGGCCCCGCAGCGAGCGGGGCACATTCGATCTTTGTGGCGGGTTTATTCCGCCGCTTCGGGCTGACCGTCGTTCTTATTGTTAGTGTCGTCGCTACGGTGTTCCCGGCTATGCCCACTCTGGTCATCACCATTTTCCGAATTGGTGTGTTCCGTTTTGGGCTGGGGTTTGCGCCGTGGTGCGCGACGCGGCTTAGGCTTGTTTTCCGGTGTCTCGACCAGAGTAGTTTCTTCCGATGACGCGGCAGCGCTACCGGTGTCAGACGTATCTTCAGTAGGCTTGGTATTATTATTGTTGGTGCGACTACGACGGCGCTTAGGCGGCTCCGAGGCGGCTTCTTGTGGTTCTGACTGCGCAGGGTTGGCCTGCTGCTGCGGTTGCTGATCAGGCTTGCTTGGTTGGTTAGTCTGCTCAGCCTGGTCGCGGGAATCGTTTTGCTCGTTATTTGGCCCGGCCTGTGCCGCTTCACGCTCCTGACGCTCGACGCGCTCGCGGTCACGTTCAGCCTGGCGTTCGCGGTTTTCACGCTCTTGCTGGTCGCGGCGTTGGTCGATCTCGCGTTGGGCTTCCGACAGCATGCGCAAATAGTGTTCGGCATGTTGCTGGAAATTCTCGGCGGCTACGCGATCATTGCTAAGCTGCGCGTCGCGGGCCAGCTGATTATACTTTTCAATGACCTGCTGAGGTGTGCCGCGCACTTTGCCCTCAGGGCCAGAGCTGTCGAAAACGCGGTTTACGACATTGCCGCCCTGCGGTTGACGGTTGCGAGGATTCTTGGACCGGGACCGTGATCTGGAAGATTTCATGTAATCAGTTCAGCCTTGTTATGCTGTGCTTCGATAAAAAGCTGCCGGATGCGTTTGCATCCATCAAAAGCTAGCCTTATGCTCTGTTGGGCTTACCGCCGCGCGGGACCGCCAACCTGGCATCCACCGCTGCAACACCTCTGAATAAGCACGGCTACCGACCTTGGGCAAGCATAAATTACCGCAAATTGCAGGAAAACGCGATTTTTTAGTGAATCTAGGCGGGTGTGTCGGCCCAAAGGACACGGTCACGCCCATCTAGATCGGGTAGAATACGCACCCTGCCCCAACCGCCAGCTTTGAATATAGCTGCAACTTCGGCCCCCTGTTGCCAGCCGATTTCTGCCAATACCCGGCCGGTGGCAGTCAGATATCCTTGTGCCTGCGACGCGATTATCCGGTACACGCTCAGCCCATCGTGGCCATCGGTCAACGCCATTTCCGGCTCGTGCAGACGCAATTCGGGTGCCACGGAAAGCATTTCACTTTTTGCCAGATAGGGCGGGTTCGCGACGATCAAATCAAACCGACCTTCGGCCGCATCAAACCAGTCTGATTGCCGAATGTCGGCCCGCCCGGCGACCCCGTGCAATACGGCGTTCGCACTGGCTTGCAGGCAGGCGGCCTCTGATAAATCAAGTCCCATGCCTTTTGCATTGGTCTGTTCGGCCAGTAAGGTCACCAGTATACACCCAGACCCGGTGCCGAGATCGAGTACGCGGTCGAACGCTTCCGACAAGGCGAGCTCTATCAGGCTTTCTGTTTCAGGCCGAGGATCAAGCACATCGCGGCTCACCTTGAAATCACGCCCGTAGAAAGCACGTTGCCCGACCAAGTGTGAAACCGGGACCCGCACCGCCCGCAACGCAACGAGGTTCTCGAACCGCTCCGCGATTTCGGGTGCTATTTCTTCGGGGGCTATCAACGTTATTCGCGCCGCATCGACCGATGCGGCGTGCGCTAACAGAACGCGTGCATCACGCGCCGGGTCAGGCACGCCTGCGGCCCGCAGCCGGGCGGTCGCCGCCGCCATGGCCTGAGCAGCTGTGGGGGCGGTCATTGGCCCATTTCCGCCATCATCCGCGCGGTCGCATCCGCAGTAAGTGCGTCGATTATCTCGTCCAGATCGCCGTGCAAGACTGAATCTAACCGATACAGTGTCAGGTTGATCCGGTGATCCGTTATGCGGCCCTGGGGGAAGTTATACGTCCGGATTCGTTCGGACCGGTCACCGGATCCGACCTGGGCCGCACGGTTGGCAGAACGTTCTCGATCAACCCTGTTGCGTTCCATGTCATACAAGCGTGACTTCAGCACCTGCATGGCAATTTCACGGTTGCGGTGCTGCGACTTCTCAGAAGATGTGACCACAAGGCCAGTTGGAATATGCGTGATCCGAACTGCCGAATCGGTGGTGTTGACGTGTTGGCCTCCGGCACCGGAACTGCGCATCGTGTCAATGCGCAGATCATTTGCATTCACGTGTATATCAACATCTTCCGCCTCGGGCAGCACGGCGACAGT
>DRFG01000133.1 GCA_011050655.1 Roseobacter sp. | reverse complement strand
TAGCTGGGCTGATTTCGCCCGCGCGATCTTTGCTCAGGCGGGGATCACCTGTGCCGTCACCGACATCCCCTCAAGCGATTACCCTACGCCCGCCAAACGCCCGCTGAATTCGCGGATGGATTGCAGCGCGACACAGGCCACCTTTGGCATCACCCGCCCCGATTGGCACGCCAGCCTGACCCAGATTTTGACCCAACTTGATTTTACCAAGGACTGATTTTCCATGACCCAGACGCCCAAACGCAAAGGCATTATCCTCGCTGGCGGCTCCGGCACGCGGCTGTATCCGATCACCATTTCTGTGTCTAAACAGCTACTGCCGATCTACGATAAACCGATGATTTACTATCCGCTGTCAGTACTGATGCTGGGCGGTATCCGCGACATCGCGATCATCACCACGCCTCAGGATGCCGAGCAGTTCAAACGTGCGCTTGGCGATGGGTCTCAATGGGGCGTATCGCTGACCTATATCACTCAATCCAGCCCCGACGGTCTGGCGCAAGCCTATCTGCTGGCCGAAGACTTCCTCGACGGTGCGCCCTCAGCGATGGTCTTGGGGGACAATATTTTCTTTGGCCACGGTTTGCCCGAAATTCTGGCCGCCGCTAATGCACAAACCGAGGGCGGCACTGTCTTTGGCTACCGCGTCTCTGACCCCGAACGCTATGGGGTGGTGGATTTTGACGAAAACGGCCAAGCTCGCCAGATTATCGAAAAGCCCGAAGTGCCTCCGTCGAACTACGCCGTTACCGGGCTCTATTTCTTGGACAACACTGCGTCTGAACGGGCCAAAAACGTGAAACCCTCGGCCCGCGGCGAGCTAGAGATTACCACCTTGCTCGAAACCTACCTGCACGACGGCCTTCTCAACGTCCAACGCATGGGCCGTGGCTATGCTTGGCTGGACACAGGCACGCATGGCAGCTTATTGGATGCCGGCAATTTTGTCCGTACGCTGGAAACTCGCCAAGGACTGCAAACGGGAAGCCCTGACGAGATCGCTTTCAATCAGGGCTGGATCAGTGCAGCATCGCTGGAGGAACGGGCTAAGTTGTTCGCCAAAAACGATTACGGGGTGTATTTGGAGAGTTTGCTCGGGATATGAAGCACATTTCAACAGCGGTGTTATCATAGCAATTTCCCTTTCCGCTCATTCGCTGCCCATTTCTGGTTTGGTTCGTTTGTGGTGAACTTCCTGTCCAGCAGGTTAAGCGCGATGTTGAGCTTGTGATTACTGTCCGCCGTGACTTTATGTTTGCGGGTTCTGACTACAGATATACCGTTCAGACGCATCTTGCCCGGCGGTGGCTGCTTGCAGCGATAAGAGGGGAAACCCGGTCCACGCCGTGATCTACTTGTTCAGCGTCGACACCCCACGCCCAGGCCTCGCGGTAAATTTCAGCAGCCGTCTTTTCTTCTTAGCCTTACTTGATGATGAACGTCGTCTGTGCGTTCGTGAAGTTTGATGCTTTCATGGATTTCCGCTCCATTACCAGCTAAGAAAAATCTAGCCTAAAACGACGACCAAAAACGGGGACGCTTTTGGGGATCACATCAGACGCGCTGTATTTTATCCCCTTGGCCGCCCCCTCGAATGGTACGTATGGTGATCTTAAAATCCAATACGAGAGATTGTAACGCGATATAGCGGGCATCCCAAACAGCCAGTTTATCGGGATCGCTCATGTCAATGTTATTGACTTGGGCTAGTCCACTTATACCGGGTTTAACTTGGAAAACACCGGCTGATTGCCGGGCGGTAAAGAGCTGTTTTTGAACAGGCAAGCCGGGACGAGGTCCGATCAGACTCATATCGTTGCACAAAAGATTCCATATTTGAGGCAACTCATCTATTTTTGTTTTTCGCAAGATGCCGCCTAATTTCGTTACGGAAGCTGCTGATACTTCATGGGTCCCCATATGCTTTGTGCCTTGCTGCATAGTGCGAAACTTATAACAGGTGAAGATTTTCCCAAACTGCCCTACCCGCTCTTGCGCAAATATGCCTGGGCCTGCTGAACCTACTTTGACTGCTATCCAGACGCCCAAAAGGAGCCACCATAGTAGTCCGATGACTGTAACGACAAAAAGCAGATCTAAACTGCGTTTTATACCGCGATAAATGAAATTATTTTCCTGTCCGTCCGTTAAAATGAGCGTCGCAGGATTTTGTTGACCTATCATGTTGATCAAAGTTTGAGCCAGTCGCGAAATGTGAAGAGTTGGCTTCGCTGCAGCAAGTAAAGCAAAAAGCGCACGGGCAACGGGGCGTGGTAGATTATTAAGTTTTGCAAGTTTACCTGCAAAACGGTCTCCATAGACGGCAGGTAGAAACAATGTTGTAATAAATGTGAGCTGCATTTGCTCAAGTTTAGTGATCGCCGCACGTTTGCTGCGTGCATAGTCGGTTTGCGGGCCATCTGGTAGCGCGTGTAAGGATGAAACATTTACGAATTGGCGAATATTCATATCTCGGGCTTGTTGTGCAAGTTTAATAGTTAAATCGGTATTGACGGCATCGAAAGTTGCGCTGTCCACGTCGCTTGTATTATTGATGACAGCAAGATGGACCAATAAGTCCGCATCTTCGCCTTGTTGGGGCATCTCATCATAAGTGCAACTCTTTAAATCGGGAAAAGCAGCCGTTAAGCGCGCTTTGTCCCGGCCAACAACAATGACTTCTAGACCTGCACTTACCAGTTCTGGCACTAGAATTTGGCCAATAAAGCCTGTGGCACCGGTTACTATAACTTTTGAGTTTTTTAATTGGTCTGACAACGATCATTTCCTAGCAAGGGGTCTTACAATATATCCTAAGGCGTCGTCGCAGATTGAATGTTAGGATAATGGCATTATGGCTGCACAAAGGTACTAACAATCTGTTCGGCCGCGGCGTTAGGGCGAAAGAGCGATTGGGAGAGCATTGTGCAGCGGCGTGCCCATTCTAAGGGGGTTTCTTTACTATTTGCCAGCTCGGTTGCCATAGCTTCAAGCTTCGTAACACTAGTTGTATCTGTCGCCAGTCCAACGCCGTACTGTGTAATCAAGTCAATCAGATCATTACCTTGGTTTACAGCCGCTAATACTGGTAATCCATGCCCCATATACGAAATAAACTTACCCGGAATATTATGCGTCATATGATGTGGATGCAGAGACACAATACCGTAATGACACTGCCTATAGAGCCCCGGAATCTCATCAGAGTTGATCTCATCGAAGCAAAGGACATTATCTAGGTTTTGTGCTGCCGCGGCAATGTTCGCAAAATGTGTGCCACGACCTACAAAAACAAAGCCAAGGTCTTTTCGGTGCTGCATCCGATTAGCGAGTTCTACAAACAGCTTCATATTTTGGGCAATACCTATATTACCTGCATAAATAAATATTTTGCGCTCTGAAAGAGAACTATTTCTGATGTCGATACTGCAGTGAGTGGTGTCCTTTGGTTTATACCAATTGTGCAGCACCTCAACGCGCCGCCCTCCGCTGCGCGCCCACTTTTGAATATGTGGCAGATTTCCCGGGGTTTGTACTCCGATCACATCTGCTGTCCGATACTGAATGTGCTCCACGGCCTTGAAGAACCAATATGCAGGGTTGTATTGCTTCATAATGCCTAAATCGACGGCCCAGTCAGGAAAAATATCGCGCAAGATCAAATAGCCTCTGATCTTGTGCCGCCGCTTGAGATAGTGTGTGAAGATACCGTGAAAGATAGATGGTGAGTACCAGACCACACCATCGAGATTTTCTGTGTTTGCTATAGCCTTGCGCCAATGTCTAATCATACAAAACGGCATTAAAGTTTCATAAGCTAACCGACGAGCGTAGCCTTGCTTTTTAGAAAAAGGCATCGCAAGCCGAAAGACTGTAGTGCCTTCTATTTGAACGCGCTGAACTGCGGGGGTATTCGGGCTTGGGTCTGTAGGTACAATAACTACGGGCACATGCCCTTGATTGCGCAGGGCGACGCTCAGCTCAGCTAGCTGAACGGCCGCTGATGTATTCAGGGGAGCATAGCTTTCCGTAACTATAGCAATTCGTAAAGATGACGACCCATACTTCTTAACATCGGTCACGCGCCCAGCTTTCCCCAAACCCTGCGATTCACGAAACCAGTGTAGCTGTGGAGTATTCGCAGCACTTTATCAGATACATTATCGGGAGCATAGTCGCGTACTAAATGCAAAATCCGTTCACTTCCACGAGGTTGATCAGCAAGAATACGTAAACCATCTCTTATACGATTTATATCAAGGCCCACCATCATAACAGCCGCTTCCTCGAAGCCTTCGGGCCGTTCATGAACTTCCCGCATATTTAATGCAGCAAAGTTGAGGATTGAAGATTCTTCAGTTATGGTACCACTATCAGACAGAACGCAGCAGGCATTGAGCTGCAAATTCACATAGTCGAAAAAGCCGAATGGTTCTAGAAATCTGACTTTTACATGCACATCATGTTGCATCGCCTCCAGCCGATTACGGGTGCGAGGATGGGTCGATACGATGACGGGCTTATCATATTCAGACGCAAGCATATTTAGGATGGAAATGATCTTCTCTAGCTGCGCAGGGTCATCAACATTCTCTTCACGGTGGGTACTTACAAGAAAGTATTCGCCGGGTGTTAAACCCAAAGCAGCACAGGGGGCAGCTGCGTGGATGTCCTTTGCATAATAGGCGATGACCTCCTGCATGGGGCTCCCCGTTTTGATAATTTGATCGGCTGGGAAACCTTCGCGTAGAAGATACTCTCGCGCGATATCGCTATAGGTCAGGTTGATATCAGCCACATGGTCGACAATCCGACGGTTGATCTCTTCGGGAACCCGGAAATCATAACAACGATTACCTGCCTCCATGTGAAAAATTGGTACCTTACGGCGTTTGGCTGAAATAGCAGCCAAGCACGAATTAGTATCACCAAGTAACAACAGGGCTTCAGGCTGTGCATCTACGATAGCGGTATCGACTTTTGCAATAACTTGGGCAATCGTTTCCGCTGGAGAGACACCAGCGGCCTCAAGAAAAACATCTGGCTTTCTGATACCCAAGTTATCAAAAAAAACCTGGTTCAGATTGTAGTCATAGTTCTGACCAGTATGCACCAATGTGTGGTCGCAATATCGATCCAGCCGATCAATCACTCGTGACAGGCGAATGATCTCAGGGCGGGTCCCAACCACAGTCATGACCTTAAGCATTTATATGCTCCTTAATGAAGCTAAGTGTCATCAAGAGCTTCTTGACACCTGCCACATCTAATTGCTCGGTATTATGAGAAGTATAGTCATTGAACACAGAGACATGCTCCTCTCCGTCAACAAAATATTTAGCATAGTTCAGGTCTCGCGCGTCCATGGGGACGTGATAATAACGGTCAGTTTCTTTTGCTTTCGCCATTTCGTCACGAGAAAGCAATGTCTCGTAAAGCTTCTCTCCGTGTCTGGTACCAATGATTTTCAGGCCAGTCTCGGCACCGAAAAGTTCCTGCAGAGCAGTTGCGAGAGATTCAACGGTACAGGCTGGCGCTTTTTGCACAAAAATATCCCCTTGTTCGGCATGTTCAAACGCATGCAAAACCAAGTCCACGGAATCTTCCAGCGACATCAAAAATCGGGTCATTTTCGGATCTGTGAGTGTCAAAGCTTTCCCGGCTTTGATCTGGTCAACAAAAAGAGGGATGACAGAGCCTCGCGATGCCATAACATTCCCATAACGGGTTGCACAAAAAACAGTCTCTCCTTCTCGTGCCATCCGTGCTTGGGCCACCATTAATTTTTCCATCATCGCTTTGGATATACCCATGGCATTGATCGGGTAAACAGCCTTGTCAGTACTAAGCACCACCACTCGTTTCACCCCAGCAGCTTGTGCTGCGCGCATAACGTTTTCTGCACCAAGCACATTGGTTTTGACTGCTTGCATCGGGTAGAATTCACAAGAAGGGACCTGTTTTAGCGCAGCGGCATGATAGACGTAATCCACACCTGACATCGCTTGGCTCACGCTGTCATAATCGCGCACATCCCCGATATAGAATTTCAGCTTGTCACTGTTAAGCGCAATGCGCATGTCTTCTTGTTTTTTCTCGTCCCGGCTAAAAATACGGATTTCGCGAATGTCAGAAGTTATAAATCGACTCAGGACGGCGTTTCCGAATGATCCGGTACCACCGGTAATCATGAGTGTCTTATTTTTGAACAACGTTAATTTCCTTAGTTAAAATCATACATACGCTTGATTAAGGCTGGCCAGTTATCTGAACTATAACCAGTCTCATGAGAAAATTTATTCCCGTTCAAGGAGCGATCAATGCAAAACGTATGTTCTGGAACGATGGTTATGTCTTTACTATAAACTCGGGCGACAATGGATAGCAGGTCGAATTTTGAGATCGGAGTTGCTGCAACATGATAGAGACCGGACAAATCTGGTCGAGGTAGAACGTAAGAACCGATAACCTCGGCTAGCTCTACTGTAGGCAGTCCCGAAAAAATTGCGTTGGTATAGCCATTTATCTCGCCCTTTTGAGACAAAAACCAATCTATCAGACTGCTAGAAGCATCACCCAACTCATGACCTATAATCGATGTGCGCAAAGTAATCGTATGTGGTTCGTGAAGTTCTCCTATGAACTTCGACTTTCCGTATAAGTCTGTTGCATCTGACGTATCCGTCTCCAAATAACCACCTTTTTCTCCGTTGAAGACACAATCAGTGCTGATATGTATGAGCCGGGCACCACCTACCGCACATAGCCTTGCCAACCTATGGGGTAGCATGGCGTTGATAGGCAGCGTTGAGAGCACATCGTTTGCTTCAGCGTGCTGTTTGACGCGTCCTATGCAATTGATAACCACGTTTGGATTAACTCGAGAAAATAGAGATAAAAGGCAATCTTGGTCTTCTACATCTATACCTGTAATAAAGCGATCTTGTGGGATTTCGGGAAAATGACGCATTCCAGCCGCAGAGCGTAAGGTACCATACACCTCACAATCCGTCTTCGTCTTATAAAGGTGACGCATCATAGCGTTCCCCAGCATACCGGTTGCACCTAAAATTAAAATCTTATTTTTCACTATGCTTTATCTCCGGAAAACGCCTAACTTAAACACTAGGCTAATACATTAACGTATCTAAAAGTGGGTCTCTGAACGATGTAAAGCTCTATTATAAACTTTGATTATCTTCGCAGCAGCACAACTGCTATCAAATCGAGAAATTGCGGCCATTCTAGCAGCCCTGCCCATCTTCTTCATCCGGCTACGATTATCGTGAAATGCTTCCATCGCGGTTGCAATTAAAATTGGGTCTGGATGATCTATTACAAAACCAGTAACACCATTTTCAATCACGTCTTTAGTAGGGTTTCTCATTGCAACTATCGACGGCACCCCCATTAATGCGGCCTCGAATACTGGTCGGCCTGGCGCGTCAAGGTGAGATGGAAAACACAAGACATCCAATTGGTCGTAGACTGATCCGATGTCAGATACAAAGCCAAGCATCTGAACATTGTCTTCCATATGGTGGGTATTAACCATTTCCTGAACTTCTAGTTCGATATCACGAGCCAGATTGAATGATTTTAAAATAAAACCTTTAACACCTGTTAATTTCCGTACGTTTTCTCCCGCTATCAAAAGACGAAAAGGAACTTGCCGACGTTTAAGCTCTATGCAGGCTTCGACAGTTTCCAATACGGCTTTGGAAGTCGATAGACTGCCAATAATCCCAAAGGTAAGAGGTTTCCTATCATCAGATATTGTGGCTCTTTCGTCGGGGATTGGCATGCTATTATAAATTATATCCGTCTGCAGATCGGGATCCAAGGTTCGCTGAACCGCCTCATCAATAGTAATAATCGCATCTGCATGGCGAGCAAGAGCCTTTGTAATCCACTTAGTTCTACGAGGAGTAAGTGGTCCAGCCTGCAGTGATCGTACGTGTACGACAAGAGATGCCCCAAGTATTTTTTTTGCCATAATAGCTGTCGGCAACAACGTAATTTCGTTGCAGTGAATAATATCAAAAGGACCGGCCTCTTGCACCTGAAGTAAAACTTTTCGACTTGTACGCCAGCTTGCTAATTCACGCAGCAGGACAAGCCACCGATGCCCGCGGTAATGGCTGAACCAAGTGTTATCCCACTGCATCAGTCCAGAGACCTCTGTTAGAGTAGTGTCCTTCGGATACCAAGCTTTTTCCACTACTCCTTTTGCAACGATGGCGTGCTTGTCTACAATATCTGAGGGCATTGCACGCATGACTTCTACCAAGCTACGCGTTGCCCCGCCAAAGGCTATGAATGGGCTAAGGTATAAAACTTTCAAAACAAACGGCCCTATTCAGATTTTAACGATTTATTCTGCACAAGAAAATCTTCTATCTTACAACATGATAATATTGCCCAGATAGATACTGGGTACAAGTATCGGGGGCCGAATATTGGTGTAATTGAAAACAATGCACAATATATAATCATTATAAAGAATATATCGTTCTCCAATCTAATCTTACCTTTCATAAAAAGGTATCCGAAGACTAAAAGATTCTGAATCGATTGAAACATGATGACAAAGTAATTCCAAAAGTCGTCAGCGACTCTCGACAAATCAAACCGCGCAATCAGCCCAAACAGTAGCATTGCTGTTTTTGGTATAAATATAATGATATATCCGTAACTATTTTGAATGCCCAACATTAATGAAAACAACCCACTTGCGCCACTCCCACTTTCTGCAATAGAGCCAAGATCAGCGACCTCATTCACATGCGCCAAGGCGCCCTGTGTTCCATCACCAATAACTAGAGAAAATGATGCAAGAAGTCCAATTATGGAGAATTTACGGTTCTTCTTAATAATTGGAACAGTCCAGAATATCAAAATAAGGACACAAAAAATAGTCATTTGCCAGCGTATGAATATGGACAATACCAGAGCAACCGCTATGTACGTAAATATATTTGTCCTCACAAACAGGTAAACCATAATACTAACTGTGAAAATTAAAATCTCTTTATTCACACCGTAAAAGCTGAAAATAAAAACTGACGAGGTAGACAGTAGAAAAAACAATCGCACTCGCATGATGTTTTCGCGAGTAGTAAGGTAATATATCCCCACAGCGGCTACAGCCAAATTAAAGAAAAACACAGCAACTCTATTATGTCCTAGAGCATCAAAAATCAACACTGGTCCGAAAAGATTGGAGGTTGTTGAAATAAGTTCAGGGACATAGATTCGTCCTGTGGCTGCGTCTTCATAGGTGTGAGTATCCGCATATAAAGCAACGGACAACTCACCACGCAAACTGGGCAGCCCATATACAAAAAAACTTATAGTAACAAAGCAGCCCAGTACTCCAAAGAGCAGCCAAAGGACGCCATTTGATATTATATTTCTTGTATGCATGCAAAGCTAACAACCTTAAATATATTTTTTGGCTTTCTCAATTAATGCATGAGAATTTGGGTAGTCAGTAAAATATTTAACTTCTCGCCCCATTAAATCTCCCCACTCATTATCAGAAAGACCGAATTTCTTAAGCACATAAGTTCTGTCTGATGTAGCCAAATCAGAGGCGCAAACAGGTTCTTTCAAAACCTCGAGCGCATCACTTCGACTTATTTGATCGGATAAAATAAGGTTTGAATTATGAGCTCTACGCTTATCTATATTGAATTTTTCAACTAAAACCTGAGATTGATAAAATCTGGTATAGATACTTTCGTAGTGTTTCCCTCCATAATATATCCAACCCAGTTTGCTTTGGATCAACTCCATTGCGTCTTCTTTTTCATATGTAACATAATCAAGAATGGGAAACATTTTTATGTGTCTAATTTTTGTGTAGTAGTAAAGTTTCGGCAACGAGTAGTTTGGATAGGTTTTTAATGCTTTAGTACCAAACTTTTTATGCACCCCACCTATATAGCGCATATCAGAATACCCATACCCCCAACGTATTGGCATGATACTTTCAGATATTACATTAACTCCAGTTAAAATGTACTGTAACCCATATTTATGAGCTGCTTTATAAAGTAGCGCTGCGATAGCGTGATCTGTAGGAACTTCTCCATCCGGTGTGGACGCTTTTAGAAAGGAGAGTTGTAGATCCCTAAACTCAGGCCAGTCTACAACAAAAGTTTCTAGATCAATGCCAAGCCTATCAAGGGTCTTCTCGATGTTCGCCACTGCTAATTCGGAGTTCCATCCATTATCAAAGTGAACAGCCAGCGGGCGCAATCCTAGCTCTTTAGTTAAATAAGCAACATAAGTACTATCCACGCCACCAGAGACACCTATGATGCAGTCGTAGCTTTTACCTTTTCCCTGCCGCTTCATTTCAGCAACGGCTTCGTCCAAAGCAGCTTTGCGTTGATCTGAGTTAACTATCAGCCTTTTCGAGGCTATCTTGTCATACCGATAACAATGGTTACAGATGCCATTGTCGTCAAAGGTGATATCAGGGTCGGTGGTATCCATAATGCAGCGTGTGCATATCTGATAATCATTCATTTTCGAAAATGCCTTTGAGTTGGATGTGACTAGGGTAATTTATCATAACTGCTTGATGTTTTCCCATATATACAAACATACTACCTGCAGATACACCCGCCGCTTGTGCATCTGCCGCTATCTTAAAATCCATTAATGTGCCTGCCCCACCGCAAACAATTACAGGTATATCCACGGCACTGCAAATCTTAGCTACTAAATCAATATTGTAACCTTTACGCGTTCCATCTCTGCTCACATCATTGATGAAAAGCTCGCCTGCCCCCGCAGCGACGGCTTCAACAATGTGAACCATCAAATCTCGCTTCAGGTTTTTCTTTTTACGCGCGTCGTAAAGACGATACCGACCCCGCCAATCCATGTTAACATCAATTGATACCATAGTACTGGACGATCCCAGTCTTGCCGAGGTCTCAGAAATCACGGTCCAGCTGTCTAGTGCTGTGCTGTTAAAGGAAATTTTCTCTAATCCTAAAGAAACTAACCGCTGTGCTTGCAATACAGTCCGCACGCCTCCCCCATATCCAATGGGCATGAAAGCCTCGCTGACAATATCATTGATCAAGTCATAGTCAGGCTCTCGGCCTTCGCGGGAGGCAGTAATATCGAGCAGAATAAGTTCGTCTACTTCCTTTTCATTGAAAATACGAACTGCATTAATAGGATCGCCCACATATTTCGGTTTGGCAAAGTTTATTGTCTTTACCAAACCACCATCTTGGAGAAGCAGAGTAGGAATGACGCGTGTACGCAGCATTGATCAAACCTTTGCAAATTTGCGAAACATATCCATCCCATAACGATGGCTTTTTTCAGGATGAAATTGCGCACCGTAAATGTTTCCGTGCTGGAATGCACAAGTAAATTTTAATCCATATGTTGTTTCTGCAGCAATATCCGAGGCATCGTCACAGACCACGTGGTAACTATGTACAAAGTAATAACGCAATTCTTCTTCATCGAGATTGAACAGGCGGGCGGTATCAGTTGGAGTAACCACGTTCCATCCCATATGTGGTACACGTAACCCTTGGTTTTTTAAATCAAACTTGACACAGTGGCCAGATATTAAGTTTAGTCCTGATAGAGTACCTTCAGCACTCCCCCTTGTCATTAGTTGCATCCCTAAACAAACTCCAAGCAACGGAGTATCTTTATTTGCGGCGTTAATTATCGCTCTATCCATTCCAGTTTCCACGAGAGAACGCATGCCTGCATCAAAAGAGCCAACACCTGGTAAAACAAGTTTTTCTGCATGACTAATTGTATCAGGATCCTTGGTCGTCTGGCAGGGAGCCCCAATTTTGCGGAACATATTCAAAATGGATCCAATATTACCGATCCCATAGTCAATAACAGTGATCATCAGCGTATAACCTCTTGAATAAAGGAGCGGTAATTTTCCTGCCAATTGGGTGCCCAAATATCATCAACCGTCCACTCAAGCGGCCTTGTACATGGCACACTCAGTGCTTTCACTAAAGCCTCAACGTCGCTGAATGTTTCGAACGGGTGTGAGGGGAGATAAAAATTTGCCTTTGGTGTGGCCCACATGAGAACTCTATCGGCTAGCCCCACTGCTTCAAATAGCCCGGTCGACATTTCGCTAACCACTGCATGTGCCGCATTCAAACTAGAGTATATATCGGGATTTTGATCAATTTTGACACTACCCATTTGGCCTGTTCGGTATTTGCTTGAAAAATAGCTGCGTTCCTGCGGGTGTGGACGAAAAATGATCTGTTGTTTCGGTAGCTGCGATGCAAGTTTCTGTGCAAAATTGATATAAGTATCACTTTCGATACCATCGCCTAAAATCAAAACATCTGTTTTTATGCTGGTCCCGTGATGGATATTGGCTCTCATCGCGTCACCATGAGGGTTCCCTATTACTACGGGAAGCACCGGAACCTTTAATTGGGCATTCCACCATCTTCCATACCCAAGAAAATAATCAGGGAGCATTTTTCTATATGCTGGGCTTGCGGCCAATGTTGGAGCTAAAGCGTAAGCGTCATGGCCTCTTGACACCATACCATGTTGATATTCTGCTGATGGAATACCCAACTCACGAGCTGCTGCTATCAAACAAACCATGGAATTACCATAGCAAGCTTCCTCGGCGATAAGCAGCTTGGTCCCTAATTTCTGCAACAAGGCTTTATAGCCAGAGAGTAAGCGGGGTGCCCTCGCAATGTAGCGTGCTACAAGCGCTAAATACCAATCACGATTAGCAGCTGACAATGTCCACCCCAGTTCGCATTTAGCGCGCGTCTCGAGTAGGTCAACAAGATCTGTAGCAGTCTGGTAATGTTGCTTTGCATTTAGCCGAGCGGCTATGGTTGCACGAACCAATATTGGGTCATGGTAAAGCACCCGAGAGTTGTACCGGTTCTGCGGCATAACCCTACCACCCAAATCCTCCAGTACGACTGTGCCTTGTGGATCTTGATCTACAAAGTAGTCACTTAGCCTATTGAACAATAGGCCTTCTTTAGTATTGCTACCAATTGCAGAGGCTCGAATAGTTATTTCGCCACGCATTTTGCCTTTAAATTTATTGTGTAGCTCCGCTTGTACCAACCCCTGAATCTGATCTATACGCCCTGCCCCCCGCCCTGTCGGGATTGGTGTTTCGTATAGAAGATCGGATAAGATCAATCGAAGAAAGGGAGTCCTCACCATAGGCCAGAGTAGCATATCTGTCTCTGGGCAAACCATATTGGCTAATCGCGGATCATCTTCTACTTGTAGAACACGCTCCATATCCGATATATGGCCAAACCTTATAGTATCTGAAGTCAATGACATCACTGTAAAGCTTTCCACTGTGATATCTGTAGGACTATCATACTTGAGCTAAGAAATCTGACAGGATACGCAAGCCCACAACACTACTCTTCTCAGGATGAAACTGCATTCCGGTAACGTTTTTCCGTTGAATAGCAGCAGTAACAGGTACGCCACCATAGTCATAAGTTGCTAATAGATCGGCGGAATCAGCTACTTCCAAATGAAAGGAGTGGACAAGATAAACAGATTCTTCCGAATTAAGGCGTTGTAATGCAGTATCGGCAAATCCATTAGTCCGCGGTGCGCTTAAAGGTGTCCATCCGATAAACGGTAGTTTCTGAGTAAACTCTCCTGCCTGAGCAGGTATTTTGGTCACCCTACCGCTGATCAGATCGAGCCCTTCATGGGTCCCGAATTCCTCACCAGTAGTTGCAAGCATCTGCGCCCCCAGGCAAATGCCCAATAAGGGTTTCCCTGAGCCTGAATAAGCTTTTATCGGCTCCACTAAACCCGCAGCTTTCAGACCTTGCATCCCGTCCTTAAACGCTCCCACTCCTGGAAGAATAAGGCAATCTGCGCCAATTATATCATCTGGGGTTGTTCCCAAAGTAATATTAGTGACCCCGCAGATCTCTACCGCACGTTGAACGCTAAAGAGATTGCCCATACCATAATCAATGATGGTGACCTTCATCAGACATTAACCTTTCTGACTGGAATATCCATCTCGCGCATTGACTGGCGTAGAGCGGGCAACGTAATTCGATTATAGTGCAATGCATCAGCCACAGCCACGGCATCCGCACCAACATTCACGACATCTTTAACGTGTGATGGTATTCCATATCCGCCACTGGCAATAATTGGTACATCAGCCACAGCGGCTACTGCTCGCGTCAGGCCAATGTCAAAACCGCTACGAGAACCCTCTTTGTCAATTGAAGTGACCAAAATTTCTCCGGCACCCAATTCAATACCGCGTTGAACCCACTCAATAACGTCCAATCCACTGCGCTCCCGTCCGCAGTCGGTATAGACTTCCCATTGGCCTGGAGCCTGCTGCTTCGCTTCCACAGACAATACCATGCATTGAGAGCCGAACCGCTGAGCAACCTCCCTTATAAGATCGGGACGGGCCACGGCGGCAGTATTGATCGCCACTTTGTCCGCCCCCGCACGCAGCAGTTCTTTGACGTCATCTACCGTACGCACGCCTCCACCAACAGTCATAGGCACGAAAACGTCACGCGCCGCTCGGCGCACAATTTCTGTGAGCTTTGACCTGCCATAGAGACTTGCAACAATATCAATGTAGAGCAGCTCATCGACACCTTGAGCATAATAACGATCGGCAAAAACCTGTGGGTCCCCCAACTTACGAAGCCCCTCAAGTTGGATACCTTTGATCAGATTAGGGCCTTTTATATCAAGTCTGGCAATCAGACGCTTGTTGATCACAGGCTTACCGCTCCCATACAACATGACGTAAAGACCACTGCCCGTTTTCATATTTCCATAAATGTGGTGACCGGAACGAATCTGTTAAGTTATCAAAATAAGCTCGGTCCATGATTGGCTGCTCAAACATCTGACTGGCTTTTGGAAACTCTTTCTCTGGTATGCTCAGATATTGAAAGATTTCCTCAGCAAATCGTTCAGGAAACTCGCCATCATAACGTTTCGCAAGAGCGACGCCTTCATCGCGATCAATATCGCCTGAACGAATTTCTTGAGCGGCATCATAGGTAGCCCGACCAATGCCAAATTTAGTCAATGTAGTATAATAGTGAAAATCATCAATGCGATCATCAATAGAGTTATACTTACTATAAGTCCCAGGGGTTCTTTCTGGAGACGCTTCAAAACCACCGTTCTCGACAGAATAATAATAGCAGCTCTGCGGATGCCATTTCATGTAATAGCCTAAATAGTGTACCTCAATGTTATTATCTGTAATTTGATCTGGATTTGCAGGTAGATAAGGTTGTAGTTCACTTTCATCAACACCAAAGTGTTCATCTAAATCAGCTAAAGATGTTCCACCTAAATGGATTTTAGACTTATCATCAGACGTAAAGTAAGACCAATCGCGGCGAGCCGATTGAGTGTCTTCAATAGGGTTGCCATACTCTGCTTCATTCTCGCCATAAAAAACGAGTGGGATTTTGTGAAGAATAGCCATTTTAGGGGCTAGCGATTTTTGGCCAAACATAAACGGCTGAAACGGGTGAAAAAGATTTTCCACTGCTAGCCGTGTAACAAGTCGGTGAATACGGCCATTAGGCGTCATTAAAAAGTTATCAAAACCAGCATGCAGCCAAGATTGGAAGTTCTTCCAACCCCAATCTGTATAGATATGCGGAGCCCAAGTAACTGTCAGGGGGTGCATTCCATATTCATATTTAAGCTTGTGAGCTGCGTAAAAACTATCTTTCCCTCCGGATCCCGGAACAACACAATCATAGCTCCCATCTTTACTACGATGCTTATCGCAGAGAGCACGCAATTCACGCTCGCGCTCATCCCAATCAATTGTAGCATGCTTTTGCTCTGAAACTTTACAGGCATCGCACACATTTTTCTCATCAAAATGGATAGTCTTCTTTTTACTATCTTTAGTGTGTGCGTATTCAACTGCAGAATTTGGTCGCTGATTTGAAATGATGCATTTTGAACAAAACTCGACATTGGTCGGCAACCCATATCGAGCGCCCAAGTTGTCATCTTTTTCGAATGCTGAAAAATCTATTTCACGACGGCTAGGATATTTTTGCATAGGAGTCCTCATTCAATCAGGTATTTCTGCACGGCTTCAAAATCCGCACAGGTGTCAATATCGCCAGATAAATGGCGGGGCATAATCAAGCCGACCGTTTCGTCAGTTATAAATTTCCGGAAATTCCGCAAAGCATCCGGTGTGGTCATATAAATTGCTCCGTTTAGTTCGTACGTAGGCGGCAAATCTTGCCTTCGGAGGCTTCTATTTTCGGTAGATAGCACTGGGACAATCTGATCTCCACCCCCGAACTGAACCATGAGATAAGGCGATTGCGCTACTTCGCAAACTGAAACACATGACGGAGCATTGCGTGCACGCAACAGCTCAAAAGCAGCATCTATATGGGCTGCAGTACGGAGCGGTGACGTAGGTTGGAGAAGAACAATGTAGTCGTAAACTTCATCAATACTTTCAATTGCGTGAAGAGCAACATCCAATGATGTTGCTGTATCCGACGCAAGAGCGTCAGGCCTGCGGAATGGCACATCCGCTCCTGCAGCCCGTGCTACGCTCTCGATCTCATCACTATCAGTGCTAATAATCGTGCGCGTAACACAATTTGCCTTCATCGCCGCCTCGATAGTCCAGGCAATCAAAGGTTTCCCAGCCATATCTAATACATTTTTACGTGGTAAACCTTTCGATCCGCCGCGAGCCGGAATGATTGCAAGAACAGTCGGATCCGTTACTTTCGACAAGTTCGTATCAGAATGGCTCATGACTGAGAAATATCTCTATTAGCGCTGGCTAAATCCTCGGGCCTGCCTACATCCATCCACGCTTCGTGCATCGGATAGGCAATTGTGGCAAAGCCTCCGTTTTTTAAACGCTCAAATAAAGTAGGCATATTACAAACCTGATCTACTACCAAATGATCCAGAGCGATTGGGTCCAACACATAGATGCCTGCGTTGACATGAGACCGATAAACGGGTTTTTCCTCAAAGCCATTGATCATAATTCCAGCTGTCTTCACTACGCCGAAAGGATGCTGCCATTCATGTTGACGCACAGCCATTGTGGCGGTCGCTTGATGTGTTTTATGAAAGTCCAATAATTCGCTCAGGCGAATATTTGTCATGACATCGCCATTTGTCACTATGAAGGGTATTTCTGGCCTTTTTTCTATCAGTGAAACAGCCCCCGCTGTGCCTAATGGGGACGTTTCTTTTATATAGCTAATCTCCACATTAAACTTAGAGCCATCCCCGAAATAATCGGTGATAACGTCGGGCAGATAAAATAGAGAAATTACAAATTTGCGAAACCCTTCTGCGGCCGCACGTCTAATAATATGCTCAAGCATTGGTTTTCCACCCACCTTGAGCATTGGCTTTGGGCAATTTTCTGTATGAGGGCGCATTCGCTTGCCGAAGCCGCCAGCCATGATCAAGACTGTGTTATCATGGAGTTCAGGGGCGAGCATTTCATCCCAGATATGCAGGCCTATCAGACGGTTCTGAGAATCCACCACTGGCAACTGATGGATCTTGTTTATTCCCATAAGATTGAGAACACTATCGTAATCCATATCGACGTTTACCACCAAAGGATTTTTAAACATTATGCTTGATATAAGCGTTTCCAGGTTATCTCCGCGGAGCAATGCTCTTCGGAGGTCACCATCGGTAACAGTGCCAAGCAATTGCTTATCTGCGCCAGCAACCAAAACGATCCGCAAACCAGAGTGATCCAAATTAGCAATGGCATCACGCAAGGTTGCCGTGGCAGGCATCAAGGTCTCAGTCCACTCCATCTCATAACCTCGCTTCATTGCGACACCCTTTTCCGTAACGTGTAAAGCCCAAAGGATCGCTCGTTTTCACCTGCATCATCAACTTGCACAGCACCGGCCGCGATAAATGCCCGTGCCCCAATTTCACGCCCGTTGACCACGGTTGCGCCAGCGCCAATAAAAGCTCCATCTCCTATAGTAACATCACCACACAATGTAGCCCCTGGAGCAATGTGCACCTGTTTACCGATCTTACTGTCGTGGTCAACGCAAGCTCTTGTATTGATAATCGTTCCTGCTCCGATCGTGCAGCCAGGCTGTATCACTGCACCCGCCATAACCTGTACACCGCTTCCCAACACGGCATCAGGTGCTACCCACGCAGTAGGGTGAACGCAAACGGGAAAAATAAAGCCACGCGCTTCCCAGTGCGCTTGCAGGCGGCCTCGTAAATCTTGATTTGGCATTATGCCAATCCCGTTCAGGAGCCGTGTCTGTGTTGGGTCTAATACGGCAAGAGCCTCGTCCCCCCCCAAAACATCATTACCCTGCCAAGTAAGCGCACCCGCACTTACCAACTTGGGGTCACATACACCCACAAGCTTCAAGCCGGCTGCCTGATGGAGACTTAAAACTACTTTGGCATGTCCACCAGCGCCCAAGAGCACATATATTTTGTCATCCTTCACTCAAGAATCGCCTCACCTGCAACATATGATCGTGTCGCCGGACGCCCCACTAAGCGCCATAGCTCCGTAGGCGACAAACCTTGACCCAAACGCGCTGTCGTTAAATCATCTCGTGTAAACACATGTCCTGCTGGCATATCGCATACCGCAGCCACATGTTGACGGGCAGCCTGTCTCGTGTCCCATTCGTTAAGCTGAGGGGATTTATACCCCGTACCGAGGCAAATTTGTATAGATCGGATATCTGAAACCATCTGTGTCAATTCACTTGGCTCTAGTGAGGCCTGATGATCTGGGCCAGGTAAGCTACGATCAAGTGTAAAGTGCTTCTCAATGACCCGTGCCCCTCTGGCGACAGCAACAACCGGCATCAAAATACCTTGAGTATGATCAGAATATCCGACCTCTAGTCCGAACGCATCCCGCAAGGTATCCATCGCCCGCAGGTTGGCTGCTTGAAAGGGCGTTGGGTACTGCGATGTACAATGCAGGAGGCTAACGTGTCTGTCCAACCGTGCACGGCTTTTAGCATCGCTCCAGTTCTTCCAGACTTCTGTCATGTCATTAGGTTCTTTAGGGTTGGACAATGCATGAGAGATTACAGCCAGCCCTTGTTCCACCTCTGACAAAGTGGCCATGCCAGTCGAGACGACCAACGGCTTACCTGCCTTGGCAAACTGCCACAGCAGAGGCCCATTGGTTATCTCGCCGGAAGGTACCTTGAAAAAGGGGATATTTAGGCTGGTTAAAAAGTTCAAGCTATCAACATCAAAAGCCGTGGATATGAATTCTATTTTCCGTGTACGCGCGTACTCTTGTAACGGCGCGTGCCACTCAAGAGGGAGCTCCAAACGTGAGAGCATTTCATATTGGCTCTCCTGTGCATCAGTCGTTATCATTTGATAAGCCGCCTTGGGGGCAGACTTGCTCGCCAGTCTTTTTGCGCTAAAAGTTTGGAATTTTACCGCGTCTGCGCCCGCATCTGCAGCAGCATCAATCAACTCAAACGCCAAGTCGCGCGATCCGTTATGGTTCACGCCTGCTTCGGCTATGATGTATGTATAGGATGGATCAGGATGGATCATAGAACAGCCTCCAGGTCATAGAAAGTTTGAGGGAAAGGTCCTAGGTTGGCTTTGAGCGCGGCGATGATCTGTCGCGTGGCATCTCCGGCTCCATACGGATTTACGGTGCCCTGGGCAGATATCTGTACGTCGGCAGAAAGAGCTTTCTTAATCGTTTCTGTAATGGAGTGTTCGTCGGCGGCACAGTTAAGCACGGAAGATGCTGCTAACCGGCCATGCTGACGGACACCTATGTTGACTGTTGGCACACGAAACGATGGTGCTTCGATTATGCCGCTTGAAGAATTGCCAATCACAGCCGAGACCCCGGCCATTGCAGCTTTGTAGCGTCTAAAACCCAAAGATGGCAAAGCCAGTACTCGGGCACTGTCGCGAGCAGCGTAGGCTTTTAAAAGCGGAATTATCGCGCGCCCTCCATTATCCGCATTAGGAAAGGTTAAGATAACTTGATGGTCTGGAATGGTATCCAGAGCATTCAGTAATGCTTCAGTGGTTTTTACGGGATCTTCAGCACCGGCTGTTACCGGATGATATGTTACCAAAACATAAGGACGGACCAAATCAAAGCCAAGTTCAGCTGATAGAGCTGTGCGATCAATCGCCTCTTCTCGTTTAATTTGATCGAGGCCAACGGCCCCCACGTTGAACACTCTTTCAGGGGGCGTTCCCATCTGAATCACTCGGCGGGCATACGGCTCAGCCGCCACAAAATGCAGGCTGGCCATCTTAGTGATAGCATGTCGAATGGCATCATCGTAAGCTCCTTCCGTCACTTCTCCCCCGTGAATATGAGCAACGGGTATGCGAAGAACCATTGCAGTTTGAACGATTGCCAAAGCCTCAAATCGATCCCCCAACACAACCAACATATCTGGTGAAAGTCGGTCCAGAGCATCGGCGAAGGCTAAAACACCTAAGCCCATGGATTTTGCTACTCCTACTGCCGTATCAGAGGACAGGAGCATCTCGACTTTAGCGTCGATAGAAAATCCATCGGCGGCGATCTCTTTCCAAGTTTGGCCAAATTCAGGAGATAAATGCATGGCTCCTACGATAACTTGCAACGTCAGATCAGGGTCGTTCTGAACATCGCGCATCAACCAATGCAGCAGGCCATATTCTGCACGCGTCCCCGTGAAGATGGCAATCTTGCGGCTCATGGTGCTTTATCTGGGATTAGGCCGGGAATAACGCTGCTCGGCAAGTTGACCACCCGATCCTCGAACCAATTCGATTGTGTGAGTTCATCGCTGCGTGGAGCCGTGTCATACATTGGTAAGCGTGTCATAAGAGCCCAGATAGGACGGGTCATAATACCCGCTGAATTAGTAGCTTCTAGCATTCTGTCACGTTCTGCACGGTCCGAACAGATCACCGCATTAAGCCAATAGTTTGATTCACAACCTGAGGGCTCCGAAAAGAAACTCAGCGAGCTATCGGCAAAAAAAGAACGATAAGCGGCTGCTAATGCCCGCTTAGCTGCCACAAATCCAGGAAGCTGCTCTAATTGGGCGCACCCCAATGCTGCGTTCAAATTAGGCATCCGAAAATTATAGCCAACCGCATCATGGACATACTCAAAGCTATGAGGCTTTTTCGCTGTGGTGGTCAGATGTTTGGCACGGTTGCCCAAAGCTTCGCTGCATAAAATCATTCCACCGCCCCCAGTAGTAATGGTTTTGTTGCCATTAAAGCTGGCGACGCCAATCGCCCCGAAGGTGCCCGTATGCTGCCCATGGTAGGTACTACCCAAAGATTCTGCAGCGTCCTCGACCAAGACCAGCCCCCACGTTTTACAAACGCGCACAAGTTCATGCAAATGAACGGGATGGCCGAAGCTATGCATTGGCACGCAAGCTCGGATAACCTTCCCATCGGCTTTATACCTGCACAGACCATCGTCGCTTTGATCAGCATGCTGTTCCAACCATGCTTCTAACGCAGTAGGGGACAGCCCCATGGTATCATGGTCTACATCCACAAAGATTGGAGTGGCTCCACAATATGAAATGGCATTGCACGTGGCCACGAAAGTTAAAGCCTGAGTGATAACATACTCATCGCGCGCAACTCCTGCCAGCATCAGCGCCATATGCAGCCCTGCGGTCCCGTTCATGACCGCCACTGCACGCGGGCTTCCCGTATAACTTGCCATGTCAGCTTCGAAGCGATCAACAAACCTCCCTACGCTGGACACGAAAGTAGAGGTGATGGTTTCATCTACATAGATACGCTCATTCCCCCCAAACGTAGGAGCATGAAGAGGGATAGGATCATTAGTCTGATACTGGTCCCGTATAAAGGCGATGAGCGGATCAAACATTATAGATTCCTGACTTATATTTAGCCAGGTTCGCAGGTTGGCTGAACCAATCGACTGTTTTTTCCAAACCCTCACGGATGGTCAATTTAGGGGTGAAACCTGTCAGCGTATGAATTTTGGTATTATCGCACCAGAGCCGGAATACTTCAGATTTACCGGGCCGCTGACGCTGTTCATCAAGAACAAATTTAACTTCGCTCCCCATAATATCGCGGATCATGTTGAGCGTATCGATCACGGAAATTTCGAAGTTAGAGCCTATATTTACTGTCTCACCAATAGTTTTGTCAGACTCAGCAAGCGCCAAAAACCCATGACAGGTATCAGACACATAATTGAAATCACGCGTCGGAGTAACATCCCCTAGTTTTATCTCTTTTGCTCCATCAGCTATCTGCGTAATAATTGTTGGAATAACCGCACGGGCTGACTGACGCGGACCATATGTATTAAAAGGGCGCGCAATAGTTACGGGAAGATCAAAAGCGTTATAGAAGCTCATTGCCATTGCATCTGCTCCAATCTTGGATGCGCTGTAAGGAGATTGCGCCTGCAACGGATGCTCTTCATCTATAGGTACGTATTGCGCCGTTCCATATACCTCTGATGTCGAGGTGTGAATGACACGGGATACGCCATTTTCCATCGCTGCCTGACAAATATTCAGCGTGCCGCGAACATTGGTGTCTACATAGCTGTCCGGTGCCACGTAGGAATAGGGAATGGCTATTAGAGCGGCTAAATGAAATACAATGTCGATATCTTTAGTGATGTGTTTGCAATAATGAGCATCTCGAACATCTCCATTCAGCACTTCTATTTTGTTAAGTGCGGGAATGTCTTCGAGCCACCCCCAAGAGTTAAAGGAGTTGTATTGTGACAATGCTTTAACGTGATGGCCTTGGGCCACCAGCATCTCAACAAGATGTGAACCAATAAATCCATCAGCCCCTGTTACCAGAATATTTTTCACATTTGTCACCTTGTTTATACGAATATGTTAAGAGGAAAAAGCTTTGCGCCAAGGCATGGGGTGAACTCTTTGTGCCAGCCCCCAAGTCCCTACAAAGGCTATAAACTGACTTACCGCAAAGGCTTGTCCAGCGCCAACTATACCATTTTTGCCAACCAACCAATAAGTAAGAGCAATATTCAAAAGGCCCACCGCAAAAGTCATATAGGCTAAAATAGCCGTTTTGCTTTCGAAAAATATGTAGTTGGTCACCATCAGGTAGCAACCGCTGAATGCATATCCCAAAGCCATGTATATAACGACAGCGTCAGCGTTTTGAAACGCTGAACCTGCCATCACGCTGATAATTTGGGGAGCCGCAACACCTATACTCAGAGCAATCACTACGATAACCGCGAAATAAATGTATGTGCCACGTACGATAGCCTTTTCTGGGGTCCCATCAGACCGCGAGAGCTGCCGCATCAACCAAGGCGCATAAGCTTTATTGAAAGCATCCGTCAATAAGCCAAGAACCTGACCTATTTGCACAGCAACCATATAAATACCGGCACTGGCAATATCTAAAAGACCTGTAATAATGAATCTGTCCACAGCTACGATCATTAACCCACCTAGTACATGTGGTATCAATGGCACCCCAAACCGAAGCGCATCGCGTGCGTGTGATCTAAAGTCACGGGGCCTAACAATAAACCCTGCCATATAGAGCCAAAGCAGGGCTAATGTGCCAAAACTTACCAGCGCAACGCTCTGTCCAATGAGGCGGCCTTGCCATGCCATGCCAACTGCAAGGATCAAATAAATGGATAAAAGTGCATTAGTTAGGGTCTGACTGAACTGAAACGCCCCATAGATGATAGGTTTACCAGCTACCTGCCATAAAGAGAGCCGTATTTGCCCTGCAATTTGCGCTGCTGCTATGAAGACCCCTAACACAAGCCAATTACGCGGTAGACCCGTTGCTAAAGTTAAATATGGGCTAGCAAAAAATACGATTGCTGCAAGGATAATCGTGCTGCTCATTAAGATAATCAAGCATGTAGTCACAAAATCTGCCATCTTATCAGAAGTGTATTGGAAGTATCTTACTCCCACAGCTCCATGAACGCTGAGGCCTACGAATGCAGCAAAAACGCCCAATGTAACCGCAAACATTGCAATAATGCCGTAATCGGCCGGATCAAGTACGCGCGTCAATATAGGCAGCAGCAAGAACGGCACCCCTGCATTCGCGATGTTAGCAGCAAGATAAATCACCGCGCTTTGACCGAGTTTTTGAGACACTATTATGAAGTCTCTTTCACTATACTCAAAAGAGCTTCAGCCACTTTATGTTGATCACTTAACGATAGGTAAGGGTGCATCGGTAAGCTCATCACTTCTTCGGACGCAGAGTCTCCATGAGGTAAAAACACAGTAGTATCAGCCACCGCAGGTTGGCGATTAAGAGGCAATGGATAATGCACCGCCGTCGGAACTCCTGCCGCCTTCAAACTAGACTGAACAGCAGCGCGATTTTCGACACGAACTGTGTATTGCGCCCAAGCGCTGCTATTGTGATCGGCAATATTGGGTAGCCCCCGCAAGTTACAGCCTAGCAGCAACTCATAGTAGCGTTCAGCGATTGCTTGGCGCGCGGCAAGCTCATCATCCAAGATAGCCAGTTTCGGCAGTAGGATTGCAGCCTGCAGCGTATCCATGCGGCTGTTAACACCAACCCGTAAGTGGTGGTATCGGCGGTCTTGCCCATGGCGGGCAATCTGCAGCATGATTTTTCCAAACTCATCGTCATTGGTAAAAATTGCCCCCCCATCTCCATAACAACCCAAAGGCTTAGAGGGGAAAAAACTGGTGCATCCGATAGTTGATAAGTTACCAGATTTCATTCCCTTATAAGAAGCCCCAAAACTTTGGGCACCGTCTTCAATTACGGGCAGCCCATGCTTTTTGGCAATATCATTGATTGCACTAAAATCAGCGCATTGCCCATAAAGAGAGACCGGAATAATCGCGCGAGTTTGTGGGGTAATGGCGGCCTCAAGCAACCCAGGATCCATGTTGAAGCTCACGGGATCAATATCGACGTAGACCGGCTTTGCCCCTAGTAACGCAACAGTTTCAGCAGTGGCTATATAGCTGAAACCAGGTGTAATGACTTCGTCGCCTCGCCCTACCCCAAGTGCCATTAGTGCTATTTGCAAAGCGTCAGTCCCGTTGGCACAAGAAATGCAATATTTTGCGCCGGTATAGGCTTTTAAAGCTTGCTCAAGCTCATCAACCTCCGGCCCCATAATATATTTTCCATGTGCCAAAACCCGCGCAATACCACCTTCTATTTCAATACGAAGCCGATTTTGTTGAGCGGCAAGGTCAACGAACTGCATAATCTATTCCTCTATGAATATGAGGGTATCATTCGTTTCGGCATAACGTTCCCCCGTACGGGGACAAATGAGGTCTTCACCCAACCGATCCCCTGCCCGGCTTACCCAGCCGATACGTCTTGCTGGTATGCCAGCCATTAAGGCGTAATCAGGTACATCACGCGTAACAACAGCTCCAGCAGCTATCATACAAAAAGCCCCAAGCGTATGGCCGCAAACGATTGTGGCATTAGCGCCTATAGTCGCACCCTGTTTTACGAGTGTCTCACCAAACTCATCTTTACGCTCAATATGAGCACGCGGCGTTAAGACATTAGTAAAAACACATGAAGGCCCGCAAAAGACATCACGTTCCAGAGTAACGCCCTTATAGAGCGCCACATTATTTTGCACCTTGCAACCATCACCGATAGTAACATACGGACCAGCCATTACGTTCTGTCCCAACACACAATTCGCACCGATTTTTGTATGTGCTAAAACATGTACGAAATGCCAAACCTTAGTGCCTTCTCCGATCTCGGTTAGGTCATCCACATAAGCGCTTTCGTGGATAAAAGCGGTAGAATGTATCATCCCAGCACCTTAGAAATATCAGGGTGTTGCTCCCCTTTGCGTAGCTCAATTGGTGCTGTACGGATGTGGCTTACAATTTCGATCGAGGGACGAACGACATCTAGACCGTACCCATTCCCTTCAAGCACATTTTGGTAGCTTGCAGTATGTAGGTCCGTGAAACCACCAGAGAATTCGATCTCGTCACCTTCGACGGTGATTGAGCGGTGGGTCGTCTGGCCTGCGGGTGTGTGGGCAGGCAAATGGTTGCGGTTAATCGACAGAACCCACCGCACGCGCGCTTGCGCAAACTCCAGATAGCCCGCCGCTGCATCCAAACCGCGATGATGTACAATATTTTCGCGGATCGGACCGAATACAAAGCTTAGCATATCGTAGAAATGCACACCTATATTCGTAGCTATACCGCCAGACTTTTGATCAAAGCCTTTCCAACTCGCGTGGTACCAAGCACCACGTGAAGTAAAATACCCTAAATCTACATCATATACTTTGTCTTTCGGGCCTGCAGCGATGCGGTCACGCAAAGCAATAATGGCGGGGTGTAGGCGTAGCTGGAGAATCGAGTTGATGCGATGCCCAGTGTCTTTTTCCAAGGCCGCCAAATCGTCGATATCATTGACATCCAAGACCAGAGGTTTCTCGCAAATAGCATCAGCGCCCGACCTTAAAGCAAATCCCATGTGTGCCTTATGAAGATAGTTCGGCGAACAAATTCCCACATAGGACGGCCCCTGCCCTTTGCGACGCAAATCATCGACATAACTTTCGAACCGTTCGAACTCGGTGAAAAATGCGGCATCAGGAAAATGGCTGTCCATTATCCCAACACTATCATTGATATCGTAAGCTACGGCCAAGTTTCCGCCTGTATCTTTAATGGCTTTGAGGTGACGTGGTGCGATGTATCCGGCAGCACCTATTAGAGCATATTGTGTTGGCATGTTTTAAGCTTTTTTACTGGGTTTATTTTGAGAGTGAGATGCATAAGGCTTACAGTTGTCAGCCATCTCTTTCAGTAGAAGGGTCGAACGCGCCCCTTGCAAATCACCAAGAATGTGCAGCTGTTTTCTCACTTTTCTTTTGCCACCAGATTGGGTGCGTCAATCAGCGGATAGCTTTCCTTTGCTGGCACACGAGCTGCCATTAAGTTCGCGAGTACCGACTGCGTCACAGCTCTTAACTCTTCTTTCGCAAAAGAAGCTATTTCTGAAAACATTACCATAAGACATGCTCCTTAAGCGCGGATAACAGATATATCACCGCGGAATTTACCCCGAGTATCGACAAGAAGCTGAGAACTTTCATGAATCATATCATAGTCAAAACCCGTGTGGTCAGTCAGTAAAATGACGGCATCGTAGCTGGATATAACGTCTGGGGACAGATCGACTGATGACAAATCGAACTTATGCTCACGCATCTCTGGGAAAACGGGCACGTTAGGGTCAGAATAAGCAACCTCAGCCCCCCATTCACGCAAAAGCTCCATTACAAAAACCGAAGGACTTTCGCGCATGTCGTCAACATCACGCTTGTAGGCAATACCGAGCGCGAGGATCTTTGCATTCTTCAAACTTTTGCCAGCTTCGTTCAAAGCACGCACCGTCTTGTCCACCACATACTGAGGCATGGAAGCGTTGATTTCACCGGCCAACTCAATAAAGCGCGTGTGAACGCCATACTCACGCGCTTTCCACGTAAGGTAGAATGGATCAATCGGAATACAGTGGCCACCAATCCCTGGCCCAGGATAATAAGCAGTGAAGCCAAAAGGCTTGGTCTTAGCTGCATCTATTACTTCAAAGATATCCAGCCCCATGGCGTCGGCGACGATTTTCATTTCATTCGCAAGGCCAATATTAATCGAGCGATGGATGTTTTCGAGTAACTTCACCATTTCAGCAGCCTCAGTTGAGCTCACTGTGACCACGTTATCAATGAAGATTCCGTAAAGTGCCTCGGCGGCTTTAAGGCATGCCGGGGTATGCCCACCGGCAACCTTCGGGATGGTTTGAGTTTCAAAATTAAGATTGCCCGGATCTTCTCGTTCAGGCGAGTATACAAGGTAAAAATCTTGGCCTACCTTAAGGCCCGCCTTCTCAGCATAAGGCAGCAAAATCTCTTTAGTAGTCCCCGGCCATGTTGTGCTTTCGAGACTTAGCAACTGGCCTTTACGTAAGTAAGGGGCGATCATGTCCATTGTGGATATAACAAAACTCAAGTCCGGCTCGCGGTATTCGTTCAATGGTGTCGGCACACATATGATCAGTGCATCGCAATCCAAAGCGCGTGAAAAATCAGTGGTTGCGTCGAACCCCGCATCCTTCATGGCTGCTATATCGCTATCTGCAATATGTCTGATCGGGCTCTTACCCCCGTTAAGCTGATCTACTCGGCTTTGGATTACATCAAACCCGATAACATTCAGGCCCGCACGTGCAGCAGTCAAGGCGAGGGGTATCCCGACATAGCCCAAGCCGAGAATGCCTATTCTAGCGGTCTTGCTGCTAAGCTTATCAATCAAATCCACTGCTTAAATCCCTTAAATATGTGCGGCGAAGCCTGAAACGGCATGACATTTTTCCAATATTGCCCGGAGATTTAGCAGCAAGCACTATGACTGTCGATTACTCTATTAAGCTGTCTTAATCCAACGAACTTAGCCCTGTAAGTTGGCCCTAAATGTTTCGCGCGCGAAACATTTAGGGTTTGAGAGCTTCGCGAATGCGGGCTTCAATTTCAGGAGTGAGGGCTGGCCCACCAATGATAAGAGTTGTTGCGGAGCGTTGAAGCCAGAGCCCAGGGGCGAGGATGTCTCGGGCCGGGGTTTCTGGTTTGGAAGCTGCTATGGCCGCAGGCGTGGATCGGGTCTGAAGCAATTCATTGAGGAGATTTTGTTCGGTTTCTGGGGTTAGGGTCTTGGGTTGCTCCGTCAGAGCTTGCATTATCTGGCGACCCAAGCCTGTATCTGCCTGAAGCTTTTGTGAAAGCGCCAAGCCCAAACGCTCTCCGATGGCGGCGGGGTATGTCAGATGCGGTCCGAGCTGTTCAACCACCGGTAAAAAGCTTTTGATCTTGGACCGCTTTGCGCGGCTACCATTGCCGAACAAACCGTTTAGAGCCGATTTTAAATCTGTATAGACCCCCTCTTCTACTGCGCGCATAACGATACGGGCGCGTTCGAAATACGACAGGCCAACGCGGATCTCGTTTTCTTCAACCATAGCGACATAGGCGTCGGCGGCGTCGACGGGGTGCCGGACAAGCGCGAGAACTGCGTTGAAACGGTCTTGGCCGGTTTCAGCATACAGCTGGCTGAGCGCGGTCAAACGGCGCCAGCCCGAGATCAGGCCATAGCCCCCCTGCCCTGTAGCAACGACTTCGATCGGCGTTTGCTGTCCGCGAGAGCGTAGCGAGGCACGCAGCGCGGCCATATCTTCGTCATCAGCAATCAGGCGATCACGCACGAGATAACCTGCGTCGATCTGATCCGGGCGTAGGGATTGCACCATGCGGCCTTCGGCGCGAGCAGATTGAAGCTCGGCTGTGAGCTCGGCCAACGCAGCGCTGGTAGCAGCGTCACCAGCGACATGAGCGATAGGCGGGCTGGGGCTGCGCATTTTGGGTGCCACACCATGAGGATAGGTAGGAAACATGGATTTTGTCTCTAACGGCAGAACGGGTCCTGTTTCTAGTACGGGCTCACCGGCAAGGTAATCGCTGCGGGGCGGGGTCAGTCTTTTACGTTTAGCCATGTCTTTATCCTCTCTTTTGAGCGGTACGATGGTGAGGCGGGTGGGGTTAACCAGCCGCTGCTACTGCGTTCGCTGCTTTGGCATCGCGGTGCCAGGCACCGATGAGCAGGCGCTTGAAGGCAGCATAGGTTGAATCGAAGGTCTGGCGCCCGCGTGCGTATGTTTCGCGGTTGAAATCGCGGTAATCCGCCTCGTAAATACCGTTGACACTTTCGCCAGCCTGCCCGATGAGCGCTGTAAAATCTTGTCGGTGCGGCGATAGGGTTTTACCCAAATAGGCCTGTATCAGAGCCGCAAGTTCTGCCTGTTGTGCACCGTCATATCGGGTGATCACGGCGCGCACTGCGTCCCATTCGAATTGCAGCCCTTCACGACCCAAAGCACGGGCCGCGATGTTTTCGCCCTCTTCGATCGAATTAAAGGTGGAATGCAGCATGTCGAAGAATCGGCCGGTGCTGTCAAATTCGAGAAAGGAGGCACCAAGCGGCACCAGCAGGATGTCGGCCGCAGCAAGCCCGTTGATGGTGAGGTAGCCAAGAGCAGGGGGCGTGTCGATAAAAATTACATCGTAGTCATCCAGCACGCCGTCGGCTTCTAGCCGGTCGGTCAGCGCATCCCACAGCTTCCAACCGCGGGTGGCCATGCGCCAGACCGGGATCTGGAATTCGGCCCAATAAAGATTCAACTGAGCACCGATCAGGTCGATATTGGGCCAATGGGTCGGGCGGATCAGATCGCCGGTGTTGATCTTCAGCGCTTCGGACAGCGTGTCATCCAGAGGGGTAGGTGCCTCGCCGCGGGCAGCCTTGGCGCGGTTCTCGGTTTGGGCGGCTTCGGCATAATGGCGGGCGAGAAGGGGGAAAACGGTGCCCCATTCATCCTCGATCCGGCCGCCAAAAATGGAGGTCATGGAGCCTTGGCTATCGAGGTCGATGACCAGCACCTTGTAGCCATCAAGGGCGGCGGACATGGCGAGATGCGCTGCGGTCGAGGTCTTGCCCACGCCACCTTTGAAATTCGCGACTGAAACGATTTTAGCGGGCAGCCCTTTGGGGCGGTAGGGGCGGTACTCTTTGGTCTTGGACCCTTCGGCGCCGAAATGGGCACGCAGGCGCAAGACTTCGTCGAGGGTGAACCACTTGGCGCCGCCTGCAGTTTCAGAGGAGCCTTGGGGAAGGTCGGGATTGTTGCGCAGCACCCGGCGGAAATGGGCCTGGGCGATCGGGATCAGATATTTGGTGATTTCCCACGTTGAGAAAAGGCGCAGACGTTTCTGACCTGTCTCATCCATGCCCCGACCGGCAAGGTCTTGGCGCCCACGGGCGCAGGCCTCGGCCATGGCGTGGAAGTCTTGCGACGAGGTGGGAGAGCCGAGTTCGGTCATGGCCTGATCGGGATCGATGTTAAAGTAAGGGGGCAGGGGCTCGCTCATGGGGAAATCCGCTTATGTGATGCGTTTGCCCTTATGTACCATAAAACACATCACATGGAAGAAAAACTGTCCTGCATCTGTTTTTCTTAGCAAATTAGGGGGGATCTGCCGGGTAATTTGGGCTGTTTTAAAGACGTGATGTAAAATCGTCCCAGTGTTATGATGTGTTATTATCAAGTTAAGGGCGATCTGGGAAACTTATTTATCTCAGTGATTCAAAGGCTTTCGGGTAGTTTAGCAAACTCTAGTGACTCTGAACCCCCGAAAGACTGACTCTGAACCCCCGATAAAGCGACTCTGATCCCCCGATCAAAATAGGCCAGTGCGAGGCTGAGTGATGGACAACCGTTGTGGATAACTTTTAGGGTGGTGTTACTAAAACCACGATTCCCAAAAAGGGAACATTGAGCAGTGATCAGGGCAGGGGCCAGCACGAAAGATGCAGGGTCTGCCAACAGGCAAAGGACATAAAGATGTCAGACCCCGTGGCCGCAATGGGCCTGTTGCCCGACCGGCATCAGGCGGACTTTTTTGTTTGCGATATTTTCGACGCGATCCCCAAAGACGATTTGGCCACGATGGAGCATCCGATTTTTTCGCTCTCGACCAAGCCGGACCGGCGGATCCTGAGCTATACCCATAATGGTACCGATATTACCGTGGTCCCAAGCATGCGCGGGCTGGCGACAATCCACGACAAGGACATCCTGATCTTTTGCATTAGTCAGTTGATGGCCGCGATTAATGCGGGCCGCACGGTAGGGCGTACGCTGACGCTGCGCGCGCATGACATGCTGATCGCCACGAATCGTGAAACATCCGGCGATTCCTACCGGCGTCTGCGCGAAGCATTCGAGCGGTTGGCCGGCACCCGCATTACCACCAATATGGAAACCGGCGGCATGGAAGTGACCAGCGGTTTTGGTTTGATCGAGAGCTGGGAGATTGCGCGCCGCGCCCGGGGTGGTCGGATGGTTAGCGTCAAAGTTACCCTGTCGGAATGGCTGTACCGTGCGGTGTTGTCAAAATCGGTGCTGACGCTGAGCCGTGATTATTTTCGTCTGCGCAAACCGCTAGAACGGCGGGTTTATGAGATCGCGCGCAAACACTGCGGGCGCCAACCTGCGTGGCGGATATCGGTCGAGTTGCTATTGAAAAAATCCGGCTCTGCATCGCCACGCCGGGTCTTTCGCAAAATGCTGCGCGACATGATCGAGGCTGATCAATTGCCCGATTATGGCATGGCGGAAGAAGCCGGCGATATGATCCGCTTTACCCGGCGCAGCGTGATCGAGGACGGGCCCGAAGCGCCACCATTGTCGGATCGCGCGATGGAGACCGCGCGGGCGGTCATGCCAGGCGCTGATGTCTATGCTCTGGAAGCCGACTGGCGGGCGTTCTGGGCCGCCTCTGGCAGGCCCAAGCTGCGGGCGGCAGATGCGGCGTTCTTGGGATTCGTTAAAATGCGGGCAGAGAAGGACAGGGCCGGTTAAAACTCTCGGTTTTGCTGAATAATACAGCCTCAACCGCTGTATCGCTTTCTGCAATGCAGCATATTCTCTTTCGAAAGAGAACCTTATATAGCCTCTAGCATAGTGCAATATTCTATATCTTGAGAGGTCGTCATGTGGCTTACGCGTATTTCAGCCAAGCACCTGATAGCAGGGCAGAAACATCTTCTGAAAACTCTTATAATTTGGTAAGAGTCCTTTATTAAAGTCTGCCCTTTTTTAAAATAAAAGAAGTTTGTCACAATGAATATCAACAGCATCGATGACCTTTCGAGGGCTGCGAAGCGTGCCATCTTTTTGGCCGTAGACAGTCTGCTTGTGCCGATCGCACTCTATTGTGCCTTTGCCTTGAGATATGGCACAGCGACCCCTTGGATGCCGATTGCCGATAGCTGGGTGCTGTTTCCGGTCTTGACCATGTGGGGGGTGGGCATCATTTGGGCGCTGCGGCTGCACCGGATCAAGCTCAATGCTTTTGATACCCATTCAATGGCAAACATCGCTTTGGCGGCTCTGTTCCTGACCGGAAGCGCCATCATACTGAGCTATGTGCTGAACTTGTCGGCCCCGCGCTCTGTGCCGGTGCTGTTGGGATTATTCTTTTGTATGTTTGCGGTCTGCGCCCGGCTTTGTGGTTTGTCGTTGCTTCGGTGGGTCAGCCAGAATCACAGCAATCGCAAACCTGTGGCGATTTATGGTGCGGGGGCAGCGGGTATTCAGCTGGCCGCAGCCTTGCGTCAGGCCTCTGAGGCGCGGCCGGTATTCTTTATAGATGACAACCCCACGCTACATGGTCTCATGGTGGCGGGGTTGCCGGTCTATGGTCCAGATAAGCTGGGCAAACTTATTTCTGTGCGCGGCATCGAGCAAATTTTGCTGGCCGTGCCTTCGATGACGAAAGAACGGCGTGACGAGGTGATTGCCAAACTCGGGGCCTATGATGTCGAAGTGCGGGTGTTGCCATCCTACGTGGAATTGATGTCGGGCAAAGGTCTGATGCAAAGCTTGCATACAGTCGCACCCGACCAGCTTTTGGGTCGCGACAAGGTTGCTCTCGACACGCCGGAAATCGCCAAGACCTATGCGGGTCGGGTCGTCATGGTAACCGGGGCAGGGGGGTCTATCGGGTCCGAGCTCTGCCGCCAGCTTCTTAATTGCAACCCTGCGCGGATCATCCTGTTCGAGCAGGGTGAGTTCCAGCTTTATACCATTGACCAAGAGTTGCAGGCCGAAGCCAAGGCGACGGGTATTCCCGTGATCGCCCGCCTGGGATCAGTGACTAACAAGGCCCGCGTGACCGGCGTGATTGCCGAAGAGGGGGTGGAAATCATCCTGCATGCTGCCGCCTATAAACATGTGCCCTTGGTCGAAGAAAATGAACTGGAAGGCGCGCGTAATAATGTGCTGGGCACACAAGTCGTCGCCGAAGCCGCCGCTGCCGCCAAACTGGAACGCTTTATCCTGATTTCGACCGATAAGGCGGTGCGCCCGACAAACATTATGGGCGCAACCAAACGCATGGCCGAGCTGGTGGTGCAGGATACCCAGACCCGCCATGATGCCACAAAGTTTGCCATGGTGCGTTTTGGTAACGTATTGGGATCGTCAGGGTCGGTTTTGCCGCTGTTTCAAAAGCAGATCGCCCGCGGTGGCCCGGTGACCGTGACCCATAAAGACGTCACACGGTTTTTCATGACCATCCCCGAAGCCGCGCGCTTGGTGTTGCTCGCTGGTGCCTATGCCAAGGGCGGCGATGTGTTTGTGCTCGACATGGGTGAGCCGCAAAAGATCATCGACATCGCGCATCGCATGATCACGCTCTCGGGTCGCAAGGTGAAAGACCCGAAAACCGGCGTTGGAGACATTGAGATCAAGGTTACGGGTCTTCGCCCTGGCGAGAAGCTTTATGAAGAGCTGCTGATCGACGATGACAGCCTGCGGCCGACGCCCCACGCCAAAATCCTGCGCGCCCAAGAGGGAATGCTGAGTCAGATCGAAGTGGCATCAATGGTACGCGAGCTGCAAGGATCAATTACCGAGGCTGACACGGTGCGCCTGCGCCGGCTGATTGCTGCGCGGGTTGAGGGATACCACGTACAAGAGAATGATAGTCAGGTGAGTTGATGTGGGTTATTTCCCCGTATCAGCGCCGAAGAGATGTCATTAACACCCAGTCCAATTGGACAGATATCATCATAGTTAACTGTTCTATTCTCTGACATCCTGAACGGCCTATTATCCTTGCCCTCTATTGGATTTTCCTTTCTGAGACCTATGTCGTTTGACATACCCCCGTCCCAATCACCCAGGAAACACAATGCCAACACAGCCCACCGACAAGATGGCGACGGAGCTCTTGCGCTTACAAGAAGAGCTGGCGGCGAAGAATGTTGAGAGGGATGCGCATAAGACCAAGACGCATAAGGCCTCGCATCGGCTGAATTTTCTTGAAGCCGTGATGGAGACCGTACCGGTTGGCGTGGTGATGGCGGACGCGGAGGGGAAGATCATCTATGGCAACAGCCATGTTAAAAAGATGGTGCGCCATCCGGTGCTTCATTCAGGAAACGCGGATGCTTATGGTGAATGGGTTTCGTTCCACGAGGATGGCCGCCGGGTGGAAAGCCATGAATATCCTCTTGCACGGGTGATCCGAGACAACGAAGCCCATTCCCAGATCGACGTGAACTACCAGCGCGGCGATGGCACGCAGTTCTGGATGCGTATTATCGGCGAGCCGGTAATGGATGTGGACGGCAAACGGATAGGGGCAACCGTCGCCTTGATTGATATCGACGAAGAACGCAGACTGCGCGAAGCACAGAACATTCTGATCGCCGAGCTGAACCACCGGGTAAAGAACGCCTTTAGTGTGGTGAAATCCATCGTCAGCCAATCTCTGCGCAAGATGAGCATTCAGCGCGGTGTACGCGAAACCATCGACCAACGTCTAAACGCCTATGCCACGGCGCATTCCAAATTGGTGGGCACCTCATGGGACCGTGCTGCGGTCGGGGCCGTGGCCGCTGATGTACTGGAACCAATCGGAAACGGGCGGATCATCCTGTCGGGACCCGAGGTCGAGGTGCCTTCGCGCCAAGCGCTGTCATTCTCTATGGCATTCTATGAGCTGGCCACCAATGCGATGAAATACGGCGCACTTTCGGTACCTGAGGGGCGGGTACACTTAACTTGGGAACAAACCTCTAATGCCGATGGTTTATTCCTTGAGCTTCATTGGGTAGAAACAGGTGGACCGGCCGCCGAAAAACCCAGCGAGACAGGATTTGGCAGCTTTATCACAGGGCGCGCCCTTGAGGCGGAAACAGGCGGAAAGATCGAGCCGGTCTTTGGGCCGGGCGGATATGAATGGCATCTTGAGATGCCGCAACAGACGGAAGGCCGGGCAGACGAATGACGCATACCCCACAGAATATTTTCATTGTCGAAGACGAAGTCGTTGTGGCCTTTGAAATGACCGATCTGCTAGAAGATATTGGTTTCAATGTTGTCGGGCCGAGCATTCACCTAGAGGATGCCAAGGTAAAAGCCCGCGAGGGCGAGATTGATATCGCGTTTCTCGATGTAAATTTGGGGCAAAACAAAACCTCCAAACCTGTGGCTGATATTTTGCGTGAACGCGGTATCCCGTTTGTCTACATTACGGCTTATGATCCAGAACAAATCAGCTTTCTTGGCCCGGATGACCGGGTGGTGAAAAAACCAGTGAGCAGTGATAAGCTTATCGAAACGCTGCGGCGGGTTTATCCGAACTTAGAGACTAAATAATCAGCGGGCGCACCTGATTATAGGCATAAACCCGCCCGTTGCGACACTGGGGCGCAGGGCTGGGTGTACACCAAGGGATGACATCTACCATACGTGAACATATAGTGAACATATGGCAAAGCAAACTGTTGATCAAAAACTTGCGATTCTGAGCGATGCGGCGAAATATGACGCGTCATGTGCCTCTTCGGGATCGACGAAACGCGACTCGCGCGATGGTAAGGGGCTGGGATCGAACGAAGGCAGCGGGATCTGCCATGCCTATGCGCCGGACGGGCGCTGTATCTCGTTGCTGAAAATCCTGATGACGAACTTCTGCATCTATGATTGCAGCTATTGTATCAACCGCGCGTCGTCGAATGTGGCCCGCGCACGGTTTAGTGTCGATGAGGTCGTGAAGCTGACTATCGAGTTTTACCGCCGCAATTATATCGAAGGGCTGTTTTTGTCCTCGGGCGTGATCCGGTCGCCGGATGCGACCATGTCGGACATGGTGCAGATCGCGCGCAAGCTGCGCCACGAGGAAAACTTTCGCGGTTATATCCATCTCAAAACCATCCCCGACGCGGCCCCCGAGCTAATTGCCGAAGCGGGGCTGCTGGCGGACCGACTGTCGATCAATGTCGAGCTGCCCACCGATGCCTCCGTTCAGCAATACGCACCCGAGAAGAAGCCTGACCAGATCCGCAAGGCGATGGCCGATTTCCGGCTGCGCAAGGAGGTGTCGAAAGACAAATCCCATACCGGCAAGCGCCCGCCACGGTTCGCGCCCGCGGGGCAATCGACGCAGATGATCATCGGTGCGGATGGGTCGAATGATGCGGCCATTCTGGGCCAGTCCACGCGGCTCTATTCCAGCTATAAATTGAAGCGGGTGTATTATTCGGCTTTCTCGCCGATCCCCGACAGCTCGTCGAAACTGCCCTTGATCCGGCCGCCGTTGCAGCGCGAACACAGGCTCTATCAAGCGGATTGGCTGCTGCGATTTTATGATTTTCAGCTCGACGAGATTACCTCGGTCACAGCAGACGGGAACCTTGATCTTGAGGTTGATCCGAAACTGGCTTGGGCGCTTGTGCATCGCGCGGTGTTTCCGCTGGATGTGAACCGCGCCACCCGCGAGATGCTGTTGCGGGTGCCGGGGTTCGGGGTCAAGACGGTAAACCGCATCCTGTCGACGCGCCGCCACCGTGCCCTGCGCTATGAAGATCTGATCCGCATGGGCGCGTCGATGAAGAAGGCCCGCAGTTTTATCACGGCAGGCGGTTGGTCCCCCGGCGGGCTGACTGACAGCATTGACCTGCGCGCGCGGTTCGCACCGCCGCCCGAACAGTTGACCCTGTTCTGATGCACCGTGCGGTGATGCCCCGGATCGGCACGGCCCAGGCATGGCGCGATGCGGCGCGGCAGTTTCTGGCAGCCGGCATCCCGCCCGAGGCGATCTTGTGGGGCGATACTAGCACGGCACCCGATCTGTTCGGGGATACCGGTGCCGTGCAAGCCGGCGGTCAGGTCAGCGTGCCGCGCAGCTTTATCTCGATGGCCAGCACTGTGGTTTGGCACACTGATCGTGAACGCTTTGCTAGGCTCTATGCGTTTTTGTGGCGGTTGAAAGGCACGCCGCATCTGATGACGGATCGTGGCGATGCCGAATTGTCGCGCCTGCGGACGATGGAAAAGAACGTGCACCGTTGCCAGCACAAGATGAAAGCCTTTGTGCGCTTCCGCGAGATCGGGGATCCGGAGGCCCCCCGCCGGTCCTTCGCCGCGTGGTTCGAACCGACTTACCACACGATAGAGCCTACATCTGACTTCTTTGTGCGCCGCTTCAGCGATATGGACTGGCGGATCCTGACGCCGGAAGTCTCTGTGGTATTCGAGAATGGCACGCTGTCGTTCCGCGAGGGGCAGGAAAAGCCCGCGCTGCCCGAGGATGCCAGCGAGCAGCTGTGGATCACCTATTTCCAGAATATCTTTAACCCCGCGCGGCTGATGGTCAAAGCCATGCAATCGGAGATGCCCAAGAAATACTGGAAGAACATGCCCGAGGCAGCGTTTATCCCCCAGATGATCGCCGACGCCCCCGCCCGTGCCCGCGCTATGGCAGAAGCCGCGCCGTCCTTACCACCCGCGCGCATGGCGCAAGTGCAAGCGCAACTGGCCGCGCATCAATCGGCGTGGGAGGGGCCTAGCGGTGCGTTGGCCGGTGAGATTGTCGCCTGCACCCGCTGCCCGCTGCATTGCAACGCGACCCAGGCGGTGCCGGGCGAAGGGCCGATGGATGCGGATCTGATGATTGTGGGCGAACAGCCCGGTGACCAAGAGGATTTAAGCGGGCGCCCCTTTGTCGGTCCGGCAGGGCAGTTGTTCGATCAGATTGCTGGGCAGGCGGGGCTGGACCGTGGGCAGGCTTTTGTCACGAACGCAGTGAAGCATTTCAAATTCACCCCGCGCGGCAAGCGGCGTCTGCACCAGCGGCCTAATGCATCCGAGATCCAGCATTGTCGCTGGTGGCTGGATGCCGAGATCACGCAGGTGCGCCCCAAGCTGATCCTTGGCATGGGGGCCACCGCCGCCGAAGGGTTAACGGGGCGCCGCGATGCTATCCTGTCGCGCCGTGGCAAGGTTGAAGAAACACCGTCCCGTACGCCCGTGCTGCTGACGTTGCATCCTTCCTATCTGCTGCGACTACCCGATCCACAGGCCAAAGCCGATGCTACCGCCCAGTTTAGAGACGACCTAAAGGCCGCTGTGCAAATGTTGGCCTAAGACTTGCAGAAAAATCGCAGGGCTGTTGCAATCTGCTTAATGGATGCCATATACCATCCAGATGGATGGAGAAGCATCATGAGCAACGTCAGGCAACTTCGGGATAAACAGCCCGATAACGAGAAAATCACCATCAACCTCGGCTTTGTCGATCTGGGGCGGATCGATCTGCTGGTGCAGGAAGGGTTCTATTCGAACCGCAGCGATTTTATCCGTACCGCGATCCGTAACCAGCTGGATCACCAGTCCGCCATGGTAACGCAATCGATTGACCGGCACACGATGGAGCTTGGCCTGCGTGATTATACCGTCGCCGATCTTGAGGCCGTGCAGGCCGCGGATGAGGTGCTGCACATCAAAGTGGTCGGCCTTGCGCGTATCGCGCACGATGTAACGCCGGAACTCGCACTCGCTACCATTGGTTCTATCAATGTGCTGGGCGCGCTTCAGGCCAGTGCGAACGTGAAGAAAGCCCTCGGTGAGCGGATTAGCTAACCCCGATTTAATCCTTTAAAGGAAGCCAAAATGACCAATGATTTTAACTCGGCCATGCGCCGGGCCGGTGAGCTTGTACGCGCGGGCAACCCAACTGCTGCGACGCAGGCGATCCAAACCGCATTGGGTGCGGGCGGGCTAGGCCGCATGTCTAAGCATAGCAAAAACCCCTTTGGTAGAGCCAAGATAGGCCGGGGACTACGCGCAACGCTCGCTGGTCTTGCACAATCGGCTATGTCGGGGGGCGATGGGCGTGAACCATCTCTGCCGGAAGGCGCACGGTTCGACAGCGATACGTTTTTCGGCGTGGCCGGCAGCCGGGACTTTCGTCTGTATATCCCAGACCTAAAGGGGGCCGCCCCTGCTGGGTTGGTGATGATGCTGCACGGTTGCAAACAATCGCCCGTCGATTTTGCCAAGGGCACAGGTATGAACCAGCTTGCCGATGAACATGGGGTGATCCTTGTCTATCCTGCGCAGTCACGCGGCGCAAATATGCAGTCGTGCTGGAATTGGTACAGCCCCGCTGACCAGATGCGCGACAGTGGCGAGCCCGCTATCCTGGCCGGTCTGATGCAACAGCTACAACGGGATCACAGCATAGCCAAAGGCCGCAGTTTTGTTACCGGGTTATCGGCGGGTGCTGCCATGGCTGTCGTGCTGGGGCAGACCTACGCGGATGTTTTCGATGCGGTCGGCACCCATTCCGGTCTACCGTATAAAGCCGCTCAAGATGTGCCATCGGCTTTTGTGGCGATGGGGCAGGGGGCAACCGGCTCTAATACAGGTGAATCAATCCCCACGATTATCTTTCAGGGCGATGCAGACAGCACGGTAAATGCCGCAAATGCCCAAGCCATCGCGGACACCTCCGCCCCTTCGGGCACCGAGCTTTTGGACGATGGCACAACGGGAGGGCGGAGCTATAGCCGCCGGACGGTATTGGCACCAGCTGGCCATTCAGTGATGGAAGAGTGGATGATTGCGGGCCTCGGCCATGCATGGTCGGGGGGTAATAAGGCGGGTTCCTACACCGATCCCGCTGGCCCCGATGCCAGCCGCGAAATGCTACGGTTTTTCCTCGACTTGCCTGCGAAAGCCGCATGACATGACCCATTCACTGACTTTTGACGCCATTAGCGAAGCAGCCCCAGGCCCCAAATGGGCTGCCCGTTGGCAAAGGTCCTGGCCCGCGTATGAGGCGTGGTTCGTCGCGCGCGGCGGCGATACCGGCCCCAGCCGTTTTGCCTGTGAAACTGCTTTGCAGGAATATATGCCCGAGTTAGTGCCTGTTTACGCCAAGCTTACTGCTTTGGCTGGCGGAACGGATCGCGCCGCGCGTTTCCTGTCGACTTGGTGCCCGCCAAGCTATCTGGGTGGGTGCTCTCTTGCTGTGGCGACATCGCGCGATGACATCCGCCTTGTGCGCAACTACGATCTGTCGCCCGACCTGAACGAAGGCCTGTTGCTGCATAGTGCCTGGACCGGCCGCCGGGTCATGGGCATGGTTGAATTCATCTGGGGCCTGTCCGACGGCATCAACGACGCTGGTCTCAGCATAGCGCTTGCCTATGGCGGGCGGCAAGAAACCGGTCGTGGCTTTGGCATCACCACAATCCTGCGCTACGTGCTGGAGACCTGTAAAACAGTCTCTGAAGCCCTGCGCGTTCTGCAACGCGTGCCATCCCATATGCCTTATAACGTCGTTGTAGCTGATGCTTCTGGTGCCGCTGCGAGTGTCGAGATCTATGCCGGTGGCGGTGCCAAAGTACAGCCACGCCTTGTTGCCACAAACCATCAGACCGATGGCAGCACTCCCGATCGAGCCGCGTTCACCCGTACCTATCAAAGGTCAAATCATCTGGAGAGCATTTTGACAGAAGGCACCAAGCCTGCTGCCTTGGTCGGTCAGTTCACACAAGCCCCGCTGAAACAGCACCGATATGCCGAAGGTTTCGGCACGCTCTTTACCGCTGAATACGAACCCAAACGCCGCCATATGACGCTGCATTGGGACGGTGAGATCTGGTCGCAATCGCTTGATGCCTTCGAGGAAGGCACAAGGGAGGTACGATATGACGCTGCGAGTACGAGATCGGTGCCGCAAGTGGATGGTATCGACTGGGTTCAAATTGGTATGGAATATGCCGCAGGACGGCAAGCCGACTGGCGCAGGTTCGTGCCAGGCTGGAAAAACATAACTTATATTAACTAAGAAATAGCTGCCCCCACCTATCAAGTTGGCCCTAAACAGGTTTTATTCCCAACCAAGGGCTAACCGTTATTCATTAATGCCGCAAAGCAGACGTACTATGGGCAGCATCGTTTTGGGATCAACCTTTTGCCGGGTTCAGCGCAAAGCTCCCTGAAACGATATGTAAAAGGCTTTGCCGGAAACCTACTTGGAGTAGTAATCACGGAACCAAGCAACGAACTCACTGATACCATCTTTGAGAGATGTTCGAGGTTTGTAATCCGTTATCCTTTGCAGCAGCTCTGCATTGGCCCAAGTGGCGGGCAGGTCTCCAGTTTGCAAAGGCATGTAATTGCGGATTGCCTTTTGGCCAAGTTCCTCTTCGATCGCATCGACAAAATCCAGCAAGCGTATTTTATCGGAGTTTCCAATATTAACTATGCGATAGGGGGCAACCGGCGACAGACTGTCTCCGACGGGAACCTCGCGGTTGTTTGGGCGAATTGGCGGCCTATCGATTAGCAGGTGAATCCCGCGCACAAGGTCGGTGACATAGGTGAAGTCGCGGTACATTTCGCCATTATTATAGAGATCGATGGGCCGCCCTTCGAGAATCGCATCGACGAATTTGAACAGTGCCATGTCAGGTCTTCCCCATGGCCCATAGACTGTAAAAAACCGAAACATTGTTGTCGGTAGGTCCCACGCGTGAGCGTAGGCATGTGCCATACTCTCAGTTGCCTTTTTCGTCGCAGCGTAGAAACTTAATGCTGTATCGGCTTTCTCCGTCTCGATGAAAGGCATCACTTCATTTGCGCCATAAACCGAAGAGGTAGAAGCCATCAGCAGGTGTTCGACCTTAAGACGCCGCGCGGACTCCATCACATTAAAGGTCCCGACAATATTGCTATCCAAATAAGCCCGCGGATTTTCGAGTGAATAACGTACGCCAGCTTGGGCGGCGAGGTGGACAATCACGTCTGGGGCAAAGTCATCGATCACTTGCGTGATCAGCGCATTATCCTCAAGCATCCCTTCGGTCATGGAGAAATGCGGGTTTTGCAGCAGCACCTGATGGCGCCGCTGTTTCAGCGTGACGTCATAGTAATCTGTCATGCCGTCAAACCCGTGGACCCTAAAGCCTTCGACGAGCAAAAGCTGGGCGAGATGGAATCCGATGAAGCCGGCGGTGCCGGTGATAAAGACTTTTCTCACGGGTGCGGGTCCTGTTCATTTTTAGCTTCAGCATGAGTACCTGAGTTGATTTGTTATTGAAAGCGAGGCGCGTTAGGTAACAATTGATAACTGACGCCGGATTGTATTATTGTCAGTGGCTTTTGAAGAGAACAGTACGGCTTGCCAAATTAATTAAAGTTACGGAAGCTGAAATTCAAAAGTCATTTATTTTACATAATCATAGTTATAAGGTGATATTTTGTCCCTGAAAATAGAACAAACCCCGCTCCCTGGCGCCATCGTCATCACACCTGCGCGGTTTGGCGATCATCGAGGGTTTTTCTCGGAAAGTTACAGTGCCAAGGCGCTTGCCGATCATGGGATCACCATCCCTTTTGTGCAGGATAATCATTCACTGTCGATGACCCTAGGCACAATTCGCGGGCTGCATTTTCAGGCCCCGCCCCATGCGCAGGACAAGCTGGTGCGTTGCGGGCGTGGGGCTTTGTTTGATGTGGCAGTGGACATTCGCAAGGGCTCGCCAACCTATGGACAGTGGTTCGGGGTTGAGCTGAGCTTTGAGAATGGCAAGCAACTGCTGGTCCCTGCGGGGTTTGCACATGGATTCGTGACGCGCGCACCGGAGACCGAGATTATTTATAAATGTTCCGATTATTATGCGCAGCACACCGAAGGCGCGCTTGCTTGGGATGACCCGGATATCGGCATTCACTGGGGCCTTGGGGAGACGTCTCCGGTTTTGTCTGAAAAGGACGTCAATGCACCCCGTTTGGCTGATCTTAACAGTCCATTTATGTTTGAAGGTGCCTAGATGAAGCTATTAGTAACGGGCGGCGCGGGGTTTATTGGCTCTGCTGTGGTGCGGCTTGCCGTGGCACAGGGCCATAATGTGGTTAATCTCGATGCGCTGACCTATGCGGCCTGTCTTGAGAATATCGCCAGCGTGGCCGATAGCCCGCTTTACGCATTCGAACACGCCGATATTTGCGACCGCGCGACGCTTGACCGGATATTTGCGCAGCATAAACCTGACGCCGTGATGCATTTGGCGGCGGAAAGCCATGTGGACCGCTCTATTGACGGGCCTGGCGCGTTTATCCAGACTAACATCACCGGCACTTATACCTTGCTCGAGGCTGCGCGGGCCTATTGGCAAGGGTCCGGCAAGCCGGACGGGTTCAGGTTTCACCATATCTCAACCGATGAGGTGTTCGGCTCTCTCGGTCCTACTGGGCAGTTCACCGAAGACACGCCATATGATCCGCGCAGTCCCTATTCCGCCTCAAAAGCGGCAAGCGACCATCTGGTGCGCGCCTGGGGCGAGACCTACGGGCTGCCGATTATCATGACGAACTGTTCCAATAACTACGGTCCGTTCCATTTCCCCGAAAAACTGGTGCCTGTGGTGATCCTCAAGGCGCTCGCCGGGCAGCTGATCCCTGTCTATGGCGACGGTGCCAACGTGCGCGATTGGTTGTTCGTCGAAGATCACGCCGATGCGCTGCTGACCGTACTGACCAAAGGCGAGCTGGGGCGCAGCTATAACATTGGCGGAGAGAATGAGGTTAGTAATCTGGAGTTGGTCAAGATGATCTGCGCCCTGCTGGATGAGCGCAATCCAAGTGGCGCGCCCCATGCCGATCTGATCACCTTCGTCACCGATCGCCCCGGCCATGATCAGCGCTATGCGATTGACCCGACGCGCATCCGCGCTGAATTGGGCTGGAAACCTTCGGTCACAGTAGAAGAAGGGCTGGCCCGCACGGTCGATTGGTATCTTGAGAATGAAGATTGGTGGAGTGCCTTGCAAAACCGTCAGGGCGTCGGCGAAAGGTTAGGCAAAGCATGAATATCCTCGTTTTCGGCCATAGCGGCCAGGTTGCTACGGAACTGCGTGCACTGGATGGCGCGGATATCCATATCACCGCCCTCGCCCGTGCCGATGTCGACTTAACTGACCCCGCCGCCTGTGCTGCTGCGATTGAGGCGCACGCCCCCGATGCCGTGATCAATACCGCCGCTTACACGGCCGTCGACAAGGCTGAAAGTGACGTGGAAACCGCCGATCTGATCAATGCCCAGGCCCCAGCGGCCATGGCCCGCGCCTGTGCCGCACGCGATATCCCATTCGTCTCTATTTCAACGGATTATGTGTTTTCCGGCGCAGGCATTGCCCCCTGGCATCCCTGTGACCCTAGCGACCCCCAGGGGGTCTATGGGCGCACCAAACGTGATGGCGAGATTGCTATTGAAGCTGCGGGTGGACGTTATGCAGTATTGCGCACATCTTGGGTGGTGTCGGCGCATGGCAATAACTTTGTCAAAACCATGCTGCGCCTTGGTACGGAGCGCGAGGCGCTCACCATCGTCGCAGACCAGATCGGGGGCCCTACAGGTGCCGCCGAGATCGCACAGGCCTGTGTTGCAATTGCTAAAACCCTCGTATCAGAGCCTGAAAAGTCTGGAATTCACCATTTCACAGGCACGCCCGATGCTAGCTGGGCTGATTTCGCCCGCGCGATCTTTGCTCAGGCGGGGATCACCTGTGCCGTCACCGACATCCCCTCAAGCGATTACCCTACGCCCGCCAAACGCCCGCTGAATTCGCGGATGGATTGCAGCGCGACACAGGCCACCTTT
>DRFG01000132.1 GCA_011050655.1 Roseobacter sp. | reverse complement strand
AGATGTGTATAAGAGACAGGAGTAGACCTGAGCGCTTAGAGGCGTTTGTTCGGAATGGGGTGACTGTTATAACAGGCCAAAGCTAAGAATTCCGTCCCTGTAGTCGCATCCAATTTGGTACCATTTTAGATCAAGGCCATGTGATACCAGTTATGAGAACTATCTGCCCGCCATAATGCTTTTTCATCAGAATTTTACATGAGTTTAGCAGTTTAACGCACTGTTTTTGAACATAAAAGGCACCGCGTGGATTAGCCGCGCGAAAAATAGTCGAGCGATCGGCGAAGGTCGTCACCTTTGTATCCGCGACCGATAAAAACAATTTGGTTCTTGCGTGCCGTGATCTCGGAGGGGAGCAATTCAGGCGGTTGGACAGATTTGCGAACGGCCTGCAATAACAAGGGCCCGGCTGGCGTCGCAAAGACCCCTTTAACCCGAACAAGATCGTCGCCTCTCGCATAGAGAAGGGCCGAAAGCCAAACTGAAAATGTCGCCCAGTCTATGTCATCGCCAATGTCGATTTTGGTGGGCAGGATAGGATCCTCTGTTCCGGAAATGCGCGGTAAATCATACGGTTCGGCTGCAAGAAGTTCTGGAATTTTAAACGGTTGGCCTTTTACTGCCGCTTCGATGGGGGCCGACGGATTGAGCTGTTTCAGCGTTGCTATGACCGCGGCAAGCGTTGCGTTGGGCACTGCGTCAACCTTGGTCAATATCATGCGATCCGCAGACTCGATTTGCGCTCTGCTCAAGTATTCACTGTGCAATTGATTGGCGGCATTCAAAGTGTCTACCAATACCACGATCTCTGCTATTCGAACATGGTGCACCAAAACCCCGTCATTTTTGATCGCATCTAGTATGGCTGCTGGATCGGCAAGCCCGCTGGTCTCAAGGACAACCTGGTTGGACCCTCGCTCGGCCGAAGTTTGCCGGCTGCGTTGATCGCAAAGTGTACGCAGGGCGGTGATTAGATCATCTTTGCCAGTGCAGCAGGCGCACCCCCCGGCCAGCATGGTCAAGCTGGCGGCCTGAGAAGCCAGCAAAGTATCATCTACCGGTGCTTCAGCGGCTTCATTGACTAGAATATGAGCATTGCGAAAAGCACCGTCAAAAAGCTGGTGGCGTAGCCAAGTCGTCTTGCCAGACCCGAGGTAGCCACCGAGGATCGTTAAGCGGAGGCGGCTATCTTCCGGCTGTGCGGTCATGGGGCGGAGGAGGCGGAAGATGTAAATCGGGGGTCTAGCGGGTCGATCGGATGGCCAAGTTGTCGCGCGCTTTCTTCCCAGAGGGCCTCCAGATCGGGCACCAAGGTTGTGCGCCCCGAAAATGAAGACAACGCAAACCCAGGTCCGTGTCCTGGCGTGCGTGCATTGAAACCATAGCCGCTAAGCAGTTTATTCAATATTTGCGCACGCCGTAGCTGTAGCCGAAGCCGGTCGCCGGTATTGTCCGCGCCGGCATCGGTCCAATGGCCGGGGCGGGTCGGGAAACCGCAGGCGTTGCACATTCAAAATCTCCTGCCTCGATTGTAAGGGCAACGCAGGGTGCGTTGCCCTTGGTTGTTTTAGATCACTTCGGGGCGCTTATCGCCATCAAAGGGGAAGCGTTTGCGGAAGTCATCCGCGATGGTATTGAAATCTACCCATTCTACGCCTGAATGCCCGTTGATATATTCGATCAGCCTTTCAAGCATAAGCAAGACCTGCGGGCGGCCTGCGACGTCGGGGTGAATGGTTATCGGGAACACGCCATATTCCATCTCGCGGTAAACCCAGTCGAACTGATCCTTCCACAGCTGTTCAATGTCGCGGGGGCTGACAAACCCATGGCTGTTGGGGGCATTTTTGATAAACATCATTGGTGGCAAATCGTCCACGTACCAGTTTGCTCCAATATCAACGAGGTCGATCTCTTTCCCGTGCTTCAGCGGGTGCATCCATTCCCCAGCCGTTTTGGAATAGTCGATAACATTCCATTCATCGCCGACCCGTGCATAAAACGGCTGAAAGTCCCGGTAGCTTTGGCTGTGATCGTAGGAAAACCCGTACTTGCCCAGAAGTGCGGCAGTCACGTTCGACATTTCCCACCACGGGGCAACATAACCCTTAGGCGCTTCGCCGGTGAGCCCCTTGATAAGTTCGATAGATTTGACCAGAACGTCCTCCTCCTGAGAGGGAGTCATGGCGACGGGGTTTTCGTGCAGGTAACCATGCGCGCCGATCTCGTGACCGGCTTCTACGATCATGTCCATCTCTTTTGGAAATGTCTCAAGCGAGTGTCCCGGGATGAAGAACGACGTCCGCATTTCATATTTTTTGAATAGCCGAAGCAAGCGCGGTACCCCGACTTCGGTTGCGAAAATGCCGCGCTGTATGTCATTGGGTGAATCACCGCCGCCATATGAACCAATTTGGCCCGCGACAGAGTCGATGTCCGTGCCGAAGGCACAATAAATTTTTTTGGTCACTTTTCGGTCTCCTCTTGGTTGTTGCAGTGTTTGTCATGGCGGTGTTAGCCGCGGATGATGTCCTCGCAGCCCAAAGCTGCCCGTAGTAATGCCGTGTCTTGCCCTGTAGGGGCCGACAGCAAGAAACCCGTCGGCATGCCATCGGCGTCAGTTCCGTTTGGGACGGACACGCCACACCAATCAAGGAAGTTCCCCAAACTGGTGTTGCGAAGTGTCAGGCCATTGTGGCGAAAGAATTCATCTTGGTCAGCTTCAAGGGGACCAGTTTCCATCGCTGTCGTCGCTGTTGTTGGACACAGGACAATGGAATTCCCAATCTTGGCTGCAGTCGATGCCATCAGCCGAGACCGGGCTTCATGAAGCACAAGAACGTCAACCGCGCTCATGGTTTCTGCAAGCTTGATGCGACGCACCACCCGAGCATCCATCTGCGTTGCGGCAGCGCCGCACACTCTGTCGTGATGTATCATCAGCGCCTCTGCGCCCGCTAGAAACCCATGGCGCGCAATCAAATCGGTAAGCTCAGATAATTCGGGCAATGAAATACGTGTGATCCTCGCGCCTGCGGTCTCAAGCCGTGCTACCGCGGCGCTGAAATTAGCACTGACTGCGGGCATCAACCCGTCCAACAAGATTTCGTCTGGAATGACGAAGGACAGGGTCTGTGGCGACACGGCCTGTGCTTCGGGTGCATCTTTGCCCCGCAACACGGCATCGAATAACGCGCAATCCGCCACTGTATGGGCAAGCGGTCCAATCGTGTCTAACGACCGGGCCAGCGGATAGACCCCTTGCATCGGATAGCGACCTGACGATGTTTTGTAGCCCACCACCCCATTAAAAGACGCGGGAATTCTAACCGAACCTCCGGTGTCGGACCCCATCGACAGGGGCACGATCCCGGCTGACACGACTACCCCTGAGGCCGAAGACGACCCCCCCGGACTGCGCATTTGCCCTTTTGGCGCATGAACATTGCGAGGTGTTCCATAGTGTGGGTTAAGCCCGATGCCGGAATAGGCGAACTCGGTCATGTTAACGGTTCCAGTGGTGACCATTCCCGCCCTGTAGGCCGCAGCAACCACGTGCGCGTCCGCTGTTGCAGGCGGATCGGTCTTGGTGACGACGGCCCCGGCAGTGGTCACGCGGCCCTTGAGGTCAAAAAGATCCTTCCATGCGATTGGAACGCCGTCCAGCGGGCTGGCGGGCAGTCCGGCCTGAAGCCGCAAGCGCGACGCATGTGCTTCTACCATCGCGCGAGAACGGGTGGTTTCGATATAGATCGCGCTATCGCCATGTCGTTCCAGGCGCTCATACACCTCTTCGGCTAAGGTAACCGGGTCTAGTTTCCCCGCGTGCAGGCGTTCTGAAATCTCAGTTGCTGTGGCATGAACCATTTTATATGTCCTAGCGGTCGATCACGGTAGCATTGGCAGATTTCCACGCGACGAAAGCACTCCCCCCGGCTTTCAACCTGTCGCGGTACTTGTCGACATGGCCTTCGACATTGATTTGCTTACCATCGTTAAAACGCACGATCATATGCATGATGTGGCCTACGATCTGTAAGCGTTCTATGGTGCAGGGGATGGCGTTTGAACCAAAGGCGGCGCGCATTTCCGCTTCGGGCACATCAGCGGGAACCAAATCAACTGCCTCGGCGGGCAGGATGATGCTCATTTCGCGACCCACATGGGCGTCCGTTTCGGCGCGGTTGGCACCGGCCAATATGCCAAACGCTGTCTGGAGCAATACATTGCCATTCTGCCGTGATGTGACCGTGCCCGGCAGGATCGTGTTTGAACCTATAAAGCGGGCAACAAACTGACTGCTGGGACGCGTGTACAGCTCGCGTGGCGGACTGATCTGTTCAATCCGGCCTGCGTTCATCACCACGATACGATCGGACAGGGCAAGCGCTTCGGATTGGGCATGGGTCACGAACACGAAAGTGATACCAAGATCACGCTGCAACAGTTTCAATTCGTTTTGAATGCTCTTGCGAAGGTTTGCGTCAAGCGCGCCAAGCGGTTCGTCCAGCAAAAGGATGTCGGGTTCGACCACAAGCGAACGTGCCAGTGCAATGCGCTGGCGCTGGCCGCCCGATAGACGCGCTGTTGGCATCTGGGCGATATCGCTCAGGCCCAGCTTTTCAAGAATTTGATCAACCTTGCGATCGGCTTGCGCCTTTGGCATCTGCTTGACTTCAAGGCCAAATAGAACGTTCTGCCGCACGTTCATGTGCGGAAACAGTGCATAGTTCTGGAAAATCATCGAGGTAGGGCGTTTTTCGGGTAACTGATCGTTCACGCGTTTGCCACGGATCATCAGGTCGCCTGAGGTGACTGTCTCGAAACCGGAAATCATCCGCAAGGTCGTAGATTTACCGCAGCCTGATGGGCCGAGAAAGGCAATGAACTCGCCCTTTTCGACGCTCAGATTGAAGTCGATGACCGCCGGAGTTCCATTGTCGTAGGTCTTGTAGACATTTGTGAGCTGAAGATCGTAGGCCAAGGGAAAACGTCCTGTTCGTGAAAAAAGGGAAGGGTGGGTTCAGCCGGATACCCGGCTGAACCATCCGTGATTTAAGCTGACAGGAATTCGTCCCATTTGCGGATCAGCAGGTCGTACTCATCTGGCCACTGGTGCCAGTAAGCGACGTTTGCCGCGCGCTCTTCCAACGAACCGCCGTCGCGCAGATCGCCTTCCTTGATACCACGCTCGGCCGCACCAACCCAAGGTTTACCCTCGTACCAGAAAGCGTATTTATCGGGATCCATGACGTTCTTGACGTTAGTTGTAGGCGAATAATATCCCTGCTCGGATACCGCGATCGCGGGTGGACCAGAAAGCCAGTAATCGGCATATGCAGCTACGGCTTCGAGGTTGGGAGAAGTCTTGAGTGGCGCAACCCCGATTGCCCAGCCACGGTAACCACTTTTCATCGTAGCATAGGAGCATTCAACGCCTTGCGCCTTGACTGCCATGACCGCAGGCTGCCACGCATCGGCGATGACCATCTCGCCCGAAGCAAGCAGGTTTACCAGTTCACCGAAATCGCCCCAAAGCGCGCGGAACTGTCCTTCTTTCTTTTTTGAAATCAAGAACTTGGCGGCTTCTTCGATGGTCGCGGCATCTGGGTTTCCGGGATTGTCCACCTCGACAAGCCCTAGTTCGTTCATTGCCAGTACCGCCTGACCAAAGGCGATCAGCGGGTCAACGTTCAGACCTGTCTTGCCCTTGAATTTAGGATCGAACAGCGCAGACCAGTTTGATGCCTCTTCGGCATCTACCAGATCGGGGCGATACCCGATGGAATCGTAGTTATAAACAGTGGGCACCATGTTCAGGCGTGTCTGGCTTTCGTCTTCCCAGATTTGCCCGACGATTTGCTGGTTCAATGCCCAACGGTCCGAGGGCTTCGTGAAGGTTTCGCGAATGCCAGCCCAGTTTTTCAGATCAGTTGCTGCGACCGGAGCCAATTTGTCTGTGGCAACCATTGCGGCCAGACGTTCGCCGATGATTTCCCAGCAGTCATAAGCATCCGACCCAGACAGGATTTCTGTTTGGGTGTTGGGAAATATGTCTGCCTTGCCGCTGACAGATCCAACGCCCGATTGGGCTTTGAAATCGTTCAATATGCGTTCTTGCACGGTTACAGACAGGCCTACCGTCCGCAGCTCCTGATTGCCCAGGCTCGCGGCAAAGGCTTGTTGGGCACCTAGAAATGGCATGCCGCCTGCTGCCAGCGCGGCACCGCCAGCAGTGGTTTTCAAAAAGTTGCGCCTTGAGAAATTTGAGTGTGTCACTTGTCTTCTCCTTGTTGAGGTCGTTTTATTTTGGCAGTTTCGGAAGGCTGGCCTTCCATACGTGTTCAGTAGCGCCCGACCATCAGCCCACCGTCCACAGTAATGACTTGTCCTGTCAGGTACCGCGCGGCATCCGACGCGAGAAACCCCACCACATCAGCGATGTCATCCGGTTGCCCTATGCGGCCCAGTGGTACAATATCGCCCACGGTCTTGGCACCTTCGGGACCAAGGGAGTGTTTCTCGGATAAAAGTTGGGCGGTGCGGATGTATCCCGGAGCGATGCCGTTCACACGGATCCCGCTACGGCCTAATTCAACCGCAAGCCCACGGACCAACCCGACCACGCCGGCCTTGGCGGATGAATAGTGCACATGTTCATCCCATCCATAGGCCACACCCATGATGGAGGATAAGCAGATAATCGAACCGGTACCGCGCGCTTTCATGCCAGCGGCCGCGGGGCGGATTACCCGTAGCATTCCCTTGAGGTCGATATCAAAGGTCTGATCCCATTTTTCATCGGATAGCTGTTCAAGAGGTACCCGATGTGCAATTCCTGCATTGGCCACAATGGTGTCGATCTTGCCAAAGCGGGTTTCGATATCCTTGACCACGGAGTTCGCGCGGGCGGTGTCTCGTACATCCAGATGCTGAAACTCTGCCTCACCGCCCGCTTTGCGAATTTCCTGTACAACGCTGCGACCGTCATCCTCCAGAACATCGGTGACGACGACGTGATCACCGCGTGCGGCGAGCATCTTTGCCGTGGCACGTCCAATGCCGATACCGGCCCCTGTGATCAATGCAATTGATGTCATAGCATTACGTCTCCCGAGTTTGGTGACAGCGTCTGACCCACATAAAGGCGTGCCGCGTCGGAACATAGAAATGCAACAGTTTCAGCAACGTCCTCCGGTTCTCCGAAGTGGCCCAGCGGAAGCTCAGCGGCCTTGGCGTTGCGCCAATCTTCTGAGAGGGCGCGCACAAGCGGAGTGTTGATCGGGCCGGGGGCCACCGCGTTGATACGCACCCCTTGGTTCGATACCTCGCGTGCCAATGCCTTGGTCAACCCGATTATTCCTGCTTTTGCCGCTGAATAATGGGCCAATTCAATTCCGCCAATCTGGCCCAGTTGCGAAGCCATGTTGACCACGCAGCCTGATTTTTGGGTCAGCATGTTGGGCAATACCGCGCGGGTGCATAAAAATGTTCCGCGCAGATGCACTGCGATCATGCGGTCAAACTCGGCAGGCTCCAGATCGACAAACCGGGATTGGTGGACATGACCCGCGTTGTTTACCAGATGAGTGGCGGGTCCGTATGCGTCGATGCAGGCTTGCACCATGTTTGCCACGTCCGCCTCGCTCGATATGTCCCCTTGCACGGCCAGTCCGCCAATGTCATCGGCAGCATTGTTAGCGGCGTCGCCGTCATAATCATTGACCACCACATTATAGTTGAGCGAGGCGAGCTTTCTCGCGACCGCAAGGCCAATACCTGATCCGGCACCGGTTACGATAACGGTTTTCATGCGATGTCCTCCTGCATCGCCATCTTTTTGGCGCGCCGCACGCTAAGGCCCATCAAGATGCCATAGACAGCCAAGAGAGCGAATGAAAACAAGGTCGTCATCACCCCAAAGGCGAAGATGTTCGGATGTATTTCGACCGAGAACGTGCCGTAAATTGCCAATGGCAGGGTCTGATCACGTCCCGAAGCGAACAGAGTGCGAGGGAATTCATCAAAGCTGAGGGTAAAGGCGAATAGCATCGCCGATAAGACACCAGGAAAGATGAGCGGAAATGTTACCTTGCGAAAGGTCTTCATTGGTGAAACGCCCAACGACCACGACGCCTCTTCGACGGAACCGTCAAATCTGTTAAGAATGGCTAGCATCACGAGGAAAGCAAAGGGAAAAGTATAAACCACATGGGCCAGAAACGCCGTGCTCCACCAGTGACGTTCAACTCCGACCACGTTATTGGCCAAAAGCGAAGTCCCCAATCCGGTCAGGACACCAGGCACCATCATACCCAACACGATCAGGTAAAACACAATACCTGCACCGCGAAACCGCTTACGGAAAGCCTGGGCGGCCATGACACCCAGCACGGTAGCCGTAACCATGGTCATAAAGGCCAATGTTAACGAACGTACCAATGCTTCACCGACGGGCAGGGGTGCTATGCGGGATGGCGGGGTTAGGCCAAAAAGATGCCTGTACCAATAAGTCGACCATTCAATGATCGGGAATTGTGGACCGCCTTCTGGCCCTTGTTGAAACGATAGGATGCCCAACACAATGAACGGACCGTAAAGGAACAGGATAAACAAGCCGACGTAAACAGCGAGGATCGGTTTTAAGACCTTGGATTCCATCTCTTAGATCTCCCGTTTCAGGTCAACGATGCGCAGGAACCCCGCGACCACGATGCCCAGCAGGATGGTGAGGATGACCCCAACAACCGACGCCATCGCCCACTTTAGTGATCCGACCTGGGTCACGATGATATTGCCCAGCAGGTTGACTTTACGCCCCGAAAGGGCACCCGAGGTGGCAAATTCTCCCAGCACCATTACACTTACAAAGATCGCACCGACGACGACGCCCGGTAGGCTTAGCGGAAAGATGATCTTCCAGAAAATACGTCCGAACCCCGCACCCAGATCTCGGGCGGCTTCGATGATATTATGGTCGATGCGGCCCAGCATGAAGGCGATGGGTCCCACCATGAAGACAACATAAATCTGCGTCATGCCGATGATCACCGAAAGTTCTGAGAATAATAGAACCTCTATCGGGGTATGGATGATTCCGGCCTTCAGGAGAATGATGTTGATCGCTCCTTCCTTGCCGAGCATGGGTCGCCATGCCAGCACACGGATCAGAAAAGAGGTCCAGAAAGGGATAACGCAAAGAACCAGCAAGACGGTTGAGATCGTCTTGCTTTTGACCATTAGGCCTACGTAAAGCGCCGCAGGATAACCGATGACAAAGGTCAGCGTGAGAACGATTAGCCAAAGGCGTATCGTCGTCCACAATGCACCGACATAAGCCTCGGAAGCGAAAAAGTTTTTCCAGCTGTCCAATGTCAACGACGAGTTAATGGCGAAGGTCGTCTGGGTCCAGAAGGACACGTAAACGATCATCATGATGGGTGCGATAAGGAACAGGATCATCCACACGACACCGGGGGCAAGAAGGCGAAACGTCGTTTTTTTCTGCCTAATGCGGCTTGTGGCGGTCATCTTGCTGTCTCCTTGCCAAATACGATCGCCTGTTCGGGATCCCAAGAAAGAGTGTACCTTTCGCCAACCGTTAAATGCCGCGGTTCGCCGAGACTCAGGTGGTGATCGACTTCGACTGTTTTTTGACCTTCGGTTTCGAATAGAAAGATGATCGAGGATCCCAAATATTCGCTCGCCAGGAACCGGACAGGCAGTGCGGGGCCTGGCAGGTTGGCGTCGTGGGCATCAAATACTTGGGTGCGGTCATACCGAATGGCATAGGTGTCGCTGTTGTTTTTGCGTGCGTTCGAGACAGGCAATGCCCCGAATGGTCCGCTAAAAACTCCTTCTTTAAATGTGCCGTCGAACAGGTTGAAACGATTGAGAAACTTTGCAACGTCGGAAACTACCGGGCCGTCATAGATGGTGTCCGGTGTGTCGTACTGGATGATCCGGCCAGCATCCAACACCGCAACCTTATCCCCCATCGCAAGCGCCTCGGTTTCGCTCCCGGTTACGTGCAGAAAGGTGACGTCAAGCCGCTCTCGGATTGAGCGCAGTTCAATCTGCATGCGTTCACGCAGGTTGGCATCAAGCGCACCAAGCGGTTCGTCGAGCAGCACCAGCTTGGGCTGCATCACGAGCGAGCGTGCCAGTGCCACCCGTTGTTTTTGGCCGCCGGAAATCTGTTCTGGATTGCGATCTTCCAGGCCCGCGAGGCCCACCATATCAATGGATGTTCTTACACGATCCGTTAACTCGGCCTTTGACAGCGTCTGCGCACCGTTTCGTAAACCAAAGGCAACATTTTCGAAAACAGTAAGATGCGGAAACAAAGCGAAGTTCTGGAACACGAACCCGATGCCCCGTTCATGCGCAGGTAAATCCGTAATATCGCGCCCTTGGAACCATATGCGCCCTGCATCCGGCGTCTCAAAACCAGCGATCACGCGTAACAAGCTGGTTTTACCGGAGCCCGACGGCCCCAGTAGGGCAATATAGGCATTGTCGTCTGCGACGAAATCAATGCCATCCAAAGCCGTCAGATCGCCATATCTGCGCGTCACACCTTCCAGCCGGAATATTGGGTCGCTTTGCGTCATAAAGCCCTCTTTTTATGTGAAGCCAAACTGCAATTGTCCGTAGCGAACTGCTTAAAGCGATTGCCCAATCACATCTTCACAATAATGTATAACGTATGAAATGACTGATAGCGGATTATTGCAAGAGTCATTATTTACGAATATTTCGGTATATATTCGTCGTTTAGTTGAATATTGAGCCTAAATTCCGTGGAAAGGGCGAAAACTAAATGAACTTTGAACGCAAAATCCGTTTTTCTAGACTCTACTCAGGTATTTTGGAATCGAGTCGCTTTCAGGTATCAACGCAACAATTTTTAGCCGCGCCAAACTTTTGTAAGAGAGGATGCGAAGGTGCTCTTTGAGGTATTCAGTCGACGCGTTGATCTGGTGAGATTTTATCAGCTGAAACAGCGTCCCGTATTGGTCTAGCGCCACCGTATCCACCGGCAGTCCCAGATCGCTCAGGGCTTTGTCCATCGCCGATAATAACAAGCGGTTATTGGTGATGATTTCGACCAACGCACTGTTGGGTGCCCGTGACAGGCAATATTTCATGAGTGCATCTTCAAGCTCCGTGGCGTCCTTGGTCATGCCGCTTTCTATTTGATCACACACCCGCGCGATCTGACCGTGGTCCATCAAATCGGCGGCCAAACGTAAGGCCGCAGGTTCCATGATACTGCGCAGTTCAAACTTTTCGCGCAGCGTCCGCGCGGTCAGGGGGCCTGCGAGCCAGTGCGAGGTGGCGCCTTTTCGTATCAACCCGCGTTCGTTCAGACGACTAAGAACATCCCGAGCCACGGTGCGGCTGACGCCAAGGTGGTTGGCAAGCTCGGTCTCGATTACCCTAAATTCACCAAAGATTTGGCAAGCTGCGATTTCAGCTTCGACCTTGTCATAGACGCGTTGCCAAGTTCCCCGTACAGCCAGAGCTGATCGGGAGGATAACGGAATTTCAAAGTCGAATTCATCCAATGCCTTGCGGATAGGACTGAGGTCGGATGAGGCGGGGCCTACCAAATAGCCGCGCCCCCGAAACCGGTGGATAAGACCTTCGGCGTTAAGCATCCGCAAAGATGCTTGAACTGGTGCACGACTGGTCTGCATCACTTTTGCGATTGGGCCTTCGATCAAAACCAGACCATTAGGAAGACGCCCCGAAGAGATATTATGGCGCAGAATACGGCTGATGGTATCGTAAAGCGGTTCCTGGCCCGAGTTCGGTTGCGTTCCAGTCATGGTGTGGCGGTCCCCAAGGCTGCGATAAAACGGTTCCATGAACGGGCGGCATAATTATATTCGTCCATGACGGTGTTCCAAAGTGCAATCCGACTGACCCGTTCGCGATATGCGCCTCCGGGGCGGCGCTGGCCTTGGCGGACCACGATCCTGCCGTCGGGACCTTTAAGATCACAACGTGCCACATCTCCGTCGTACCAGTACCCCCATTCTTCAGGGCTAAGATATTCGCGTAAGCCTTCAGCATTTGTCATGTAATGTCCCTGCCGCGCCATCACTGCCCCGGCGGGTCCGGTTAACCACCAATTCAAATAATCATACGCCATATCGAGCTTACTTCCGGTCAGATGGCGGGCCAAAGATGCGCCACCGTGCCACGCACGGTAACCCTCTCTTGGAAAACTCTCGCGAAATACGTCTTTCATTGGCCCAAGGTTAGCATATGATGGCGACCACATGCTTTGCACTGACACACGATCAGCATGCACCAGCGCCTCTGCCTGTTCAGGCGAAACCCAGCTACCTACAAAGAATCCCTGTTGTCGAAGGGTATCTAACAAAGCCATGAGGCTGTCGATTTCGTCTACAGTCATGTTTCCTATATCTTGGAATGTCAGGTCACCATTGGCTTCGGCCGCTAAAGCTGCGTCGAAGATGCCAATCGCTGGCTCGTCAACCAGCGCGATCCGGCCACGGGCCCGCCGGTCGAGTAGCCACGCCCAGCTTGATCCCTCCGGTCCTTCTTCACCGAACAGTCGGGTATCATAACCAAAGCTATCGACGTTATGCGCCGTCGGCAGCATGCTGATGGTCGGCATCGGTTGCTGGCCCAGCGTCCCATCAGGCTGCACGTAGAGCTTGCGCACCGGCGCATCGCCATGTCCTGTCCAGGTGTACTTACTAATGCCGCCGGTTTTTGCCAGATCGCCAATGTTATCCCACTGTTTGATCCGGCGTGTTTCAATCGGTTGCAAAGCCCCCCAATACCAGACGATATCAAGGTTGTGAAAGCACTGTTCATAGATGTCATAGTTCATCGGGTCCATTGCCGCACGGTGCTGGCAGGTCAGGAAATCAAGCGATTCATGTTGGATATCAAAGCCGAGATCTGCAACCGCCATCTGTCGCACCTCATCGAGCAGGGTTACATCTGTGCCTCTCACCCGAAGAATACGACGTTTCACTTGCGGAGGCGATGAGAGCTTATGCGTGTTACGGGTGATAGCTGGCATTACGTGTTATTTTCTCCGTAAAGTGAGGCTGACCGGCGCCGCGCGCGTGAACAAAAGGGATAGGTCGCCTTCGCAAACACCAGTGTACCTCTCCGATTGTAAAACGCTGCTTCCGTGCTGTCTTTATTAGGGAAGTATTTCAGATAATCACGACATCAGGCAAACAAACGTGATGGTGAAATGTTGCCTAGGCAATTTTTGATGGTTCTACATTGGGTACAAGAAACGCTTTGAATGACGATAAATCTTGGAAAGGTGAGTTCTTTTTGAAACGTGACCAAGGCTTCGGATAGCAAGACCGGTTGCCCACAGTGATGGCGGACAACCGGAAAAGATAATCAGCCCAAATGGGCGCGGACGGCGGCGAGCATTTTCTTGCGCGCGGCGCGGGCTTTTAACGCCTCGGCCATGTCGACCTTCCGAAATTTCACCGGAGTATGCGGTTGGAGCTGACCGATCAAATCCATGTCAGCCGAAATAATCGCACCTAGAGTGAAATATCCGCCCCCCGAGACCGCATCGCGGTGCAACACAATCGGTTCCAAGCCCCCTGGTACCTGAATCGAACCGTAAGAATAACAGCCGTCCACGATGTTGGAAGGGTCAGCACCGGCACCAAAGGGCTGTTCGCGTTCTACAAACTCTAGCGGTTTGCCACCCTTGAACCGATATCCCATTCGGTCTGCCTCTAGGGCGACAGTCCAGTCGTCACGGAAGAAACCTTCTTGCGCAGCGGCGGTTAAGCGATGCCAGTATAGGCCGGGAAGAACGCGAAGCTCGGCTGGTCTACCCGGCATTCGACGCAAGTTTTCCGGTACGCTCAGCCCCGGTTCGATCATGTCAGTCTCGCCAACAGGAATGACATCGCCAGCTTGAACGTTGCGCCCCTCGATGCCGCCCAACGCACCAATTGGATAGGTAGAACGGCTTTCTAGGGCAGGGGGCGTATCGATGCCTCCGCTGATGGCGATGTAGGCCCGCGCACCGGATTTAAGGAAATCAAAGCTCAGCGTCTGGCCCGCCTTTATTTCAAAAGCAGCCCAACCTTCTTGCGTCACTCCGTCGATCTTCGCAGGCAGATCAGCACCGGTCACGGCGATCAAAGCATCTTGCTCAAACACCAGTTGCGGCCCCATGAACACAACTTCCAAGCCCGCCGCGCCTTCAGGGTTGCCCACCAGCATGTTGGCGACACGTAGCGCAAAACGGTCCATCGCACCGCCGATAGGTATTCCAAGATGAAAATAGCCAGGGCGGCCCAGATCCTGAATCGAGGTCGAAAGGCCCGGTTGTATGACTTTAAACGACATTGAGCGCCTCCATCAGTTTGGCGTTGGTGCCAGGCATGTCCGCGTTGAAAGCTTCTAGATCGAAATCGACTTCCGCGATGCGCGGCACGTATGTATCCGCCTCAACCTCGGCCAAGATGCGATCGTATTCGGCGCGATCAATTGGCTTCCACTTAACGATGTCGCCGGGTTTGAAGAAGACCATGAAATCGCTGAGATAACTTTGTTTCTGATCGGGATCAAAAATCGGCATCGGGGTCACGCCGAACATTTGATAGCCACCGGCACCGCGTACCGAATAGACACAGGAAAAGCAGCCACCATACCCCACTGTCAACTTTGGCGTGTCAGTGCGCGGCCGAAGGTATTTGGGGACCTGCAACTGCTTTTCGCGCTCAACCAGTTGATAGAGAAAGGGAAGTCCCGCGACAAAACCCACCATGGAAACGAACCAGGGCTGCGAATGATGAGCCTCAATGAAGGCTTCGGCGGTGTCGAACCCGTTGATCCGCGCGGCATAATCCAGATCAGTGCCGGATGGGTCCTGATGACGCTCGCGGAACCGCATGAGGGTCTCATGTGTCCAAGGGTCCTGATAATAGACTGGAATTTCTATGATACGCGTCTTTAGGCGCTTCTCTGCATCTTCGGCTTTGTCCTCAAGCTCTTGGACCTTCTTCATCATTTCCTCGGGCGCGATGACGTCGGGGTCATAGCGGACCTGAAAGGATGCGTTCGCGGGGCAGATTTCCGTTACGCCTTTGATGTTGGCGTTACGTACCGCGTTGCTCATCGAAAGGGATTTAAAAAAAGCATCAAGCGACATTTCGTCATCTACTTCGACATAGATGTGTTCGTCGCCACCGTAGGTATAGCGTGTCTTCACGATTTGCCTCCTGTGATTAAGGGGTTGGTTTTAGATTGCCGGCGGCCAGCCAAGGCTCGAGCCACTGCGTATGAAAGTCGTCCGCACGCACAGATGCGTCGTGGGCCAATGCCAGATGAAGCGGTTTTGTCGTCTTGATGCCGCCGATTTCCAACCCTTCCAAAGCTGAGATCATCAGGGCAATCGCTGCGTCACGGTTTTCAGCGTGAACGATCAACTTGCCAAGCAGGGAGTCATAGAAAGGAGGAACCTGATACCCTTCATACAAGAAGTGGTCGAAGCGGATGCCGTCACCCTCGGGCACGCGCAAAGTGTTGATTTTTCCGGGAGAAGGCAGAAACTGCATCATCGGGTCTTCTGCATTGAGGCGGACCTCGATCGCGTGCCCATTGCGGGTGATGTCTGCTTGGGATTTGCGTAGCTTACCACCCCCTGCCACGTGGATCATTTCCTGTACCAGATCAGTGCCCGTCAGCATTTCTGTGACAGGGTGTTCCACCTGAATGCGGGTGTTCATTTCTATGAAGAAGAACTCTTTGGTCTCGCGGTCATAAAGATATTCAAGCGTCCCTGCGCCCACATAGTTAACGGCCTTGGCCAGCGCGACCGCAGTATCACACAAATGGCTGCGGGTTTCTTGGTCAAGACATGAGGCACCTGCTTCTTCCCAGACTTTCTGGCGGCGGCGCTGCATGGAGCATTCGCGCTCAAAGTAGTGAACCGCATCGGTGCCGTCACCCATGATTTGAACTTCGATGTGGCGTGGTGAATTGATGGCGCGTTCAAGATAAAGACCACCATCGCCAAAAGACGCCTTGGCCTCGGCCTGCGCCTGCGGTGCCATTTTGCGCAGGTCAGCTTCGGTATCAGCGATGCGAATACCTTTGCCTCCACCGCCCGCAGCCGCCTTGATCATTACTGGGTAACCCAGCTCTGCCGCGACGCTGACAGCTTCTTCCACAGTGTCTAGGCGGCCCTTTGAGCCCGGCACTACCGGCACGCCAGCTGCCTTTGCAGCCAGTCGTGCTGCCACCTTGTCGCCCATTCTGTCAATAACGTCGGCTGAAGGACCGACAAAGGTGATGCCAGCGGCATCTAGGGCGCGTACGAAATCCGCGTTCTCTGCCATGAAGCCATATCCGGGGTGAACTGCATCCGCTTTTGTTGCCTTTGCGGCTGCGACCACCGCTTCAATGTTCAAATAAGATTGCGCCGCCTGAGCAGGTCCGATGCAAACAGCTTCATCCGCTAGCCGCACCGCCAGCATGTCGACGTCAGCTTCAGAGTGCGCTTGGATCGTATGTATGTCCATCGCCTTGGCCGCGCGAATGATCCGCACCGCGATTTCACCACGGTTGGCGATTAGCATGCGTTTGATCGGCATCCCTCAGCCCTCGAGCTCGGCGAGCGGTTGGCCCGCGTTGATTGCCGCACCGTCCTCGACCAGAAATTTCTTAAAGGTACCCGACGCTTCAGCTTTGACCTCGATGAAGGTCTTCATGACCTCAATCAGACCAATGACATCGCCCGACGCGACGGAATCTCCTGGTTGTTTGAACTGCGGCTCGCCCGGTGCGGCCTGGGTGTAAAATGTGCCGGGGACGGGTGATAGAACCTGTGCCATGTTGGTCTCCTGGTTGAAGATTGATCAAAGTGTTTTCGCAACTTCCGCCGCTGAGGCGATGCGAATTCCGGCATCCTGAAGGCCAGCGCGAATAGCCTGTCCCATGGACAGGGCACCGGGTGTGTCCGAATGAAAGCAGATTGATTCAAAAGCGATGTCAATTTCATCGCCCTCGACGGTGGTAACCTTGCCGGTCTTGCAGGCTTTTACGCATTTTGCGGCGATCTGCGCTGGATCGGGGCGCCCGACCTGACGTCGAAATACGATGGAGCCTGAGTTGTCGTATTCGCGATCCGCGTAGAATTCGCGGATTACAGGGTGCCCCGCCCGTTTGGCGGCTTCATAGGTTTTGGAAATTCCCATGCAAAACAAGAGAGAGTCAGAGCTAGTGACCTGCAAAGTATCCACCAGCATTTGCGATAATTCGTCGTTTACCGCAGCCTCCATATAGAGCGCCCCGTGCAATTTAACGTGCTGAAGCGGGGTACCATAGCGCCTTCCGAATTCTCGAATGGCCCCGATTTGATAGATAACATCGTTGATTAACTCGTTCGGGTCGGTCTTGATATAACGACGTCCAAAGCCTTGAAGATCCGCATAACCGGGATGAGCGCCTAGCCCGACGCCGTGCGCTTGGGCCAGTTTGACCACTCGGTCCATGGAGTTGGGGTCGCCCGCATGAAAGCCTGCCGCTATATTCGCGGAACTGATGATTTTCATAATCTCTTCGTCGGGGGCGTCACCAAGCACCCATTGACCAAATCCTTCACCCATGTCGCAATTCAGATCGACGATCTCTTTCATGATTGCACCCTTTTGCTGGTATGGGGCCACCATCGCATGCCAGAGCAAAATTGATATTTCATTTTTTCATTGATGCATTATTAGTTTTAGGGATAATGCATCAATGTGGTGAAAAACGGAAGGTAATATATGAATTTCAAGCACTTGAAGTACTTTGTTGCCACGGCTGATACCGGGCAGGTAAGTCGAGCAGCCCGGTTATTATCAATTTCGCAGTCTTCTGTGACCGGCTCGGTGCGGGAACTTGAAGCGATATTAGGAGTGACCTTATTTGAACGACGGGCGCAGGGTATGGAGTTGACCACAGCCGGTCGTGAGTTTCTTCAGGTTGCGCGGGACATCCTTGAGAAGGTTGATGCGGCATATCAAATACGGCGCGGCACCTCGGACATTAGTGGAACGTTGAAAGTTGCAGCGACCTATACCGTCTTGGGGTATTTTCTGCCGTTTCATTTGGGGCGGATGGCCCAACTATACCCGCATATCGACATACAGATCGTCGAATTGAATCGCCAAAATATCGAAGAGCAGTTGTTGCACAGCCAGATCGATATGGCAGTCGCTTTAACATCCAATATCCAGCGCGAGGGGATTGAGACTCTGACGTTGCTGAAGTCGCCTCGACGGGTATGGGTGCCGACGGGCCATGTGTTTTGCCAAGGCGGAGAGGTGTCGTTGCAACGGATTGCGGAAGAACCTTACGTTATGCTGACCGTGGATGAAGCCGCGCACTCGAGTATGAAATACTGGAACAGCCACAACGCCCGTCCCAATATCAAATTGCGTACATCATCGGTCGAGGCGGTACGATCAATCGTCGCCAATGATCAGGGGGTCACCATACTTTCGGATATGGTTTATCGCCCGTGGTCGCTGGAGGGGCGGCGAATCGAGACAGTGCCTACGGATGTTGAAATTCCTACAATGGATGTTGGCTTGGCTTTTAATCGCGCCACGGCGGTCACTCCGGCGATGAAGGCTCTTAAATCGTATTTTCATTCTGCATTTCTGTCACCCAAGTTGCAGTTCTAGTTTGCCCGGCCTTGTACGGTAGCGCCGCATCGACGATAGAACTAAGCTATGAATAATCAGCCTTCATTTCCTAAACCTGCCAGATCAGGCTACTTGCGGATGGTTCTGTGATTGTCGGTTTGGGCCTGATTGCGCCATTTTTTCTTTATATATTGTCTGGTGTTATCGCCCAAATGCTGCTGCGCCACGGAGCTGATCAACAGCGCTGGTTAGATGCATTCATCTTTTATCTGGCGTTGCCCGCACTGCTTTTTCAGTCGGTGCGGATGGTACCACCGGGTGCGGAAAGCCTTGTCGGCTTTCTTACTGTCACAACCACAATGACGGGTATGATGTTCCTGATAGGTTGGCTCATTGGGCGGGGCAATCATGCCAAGGATCATCCAGCGGTCTTCGGTTTGGCCGCAAGCTATTCGAATATCGGCTATATGGGGCCGGCCTTGACAGTGGCTGTGCTTGGTCCTGCGGCGGGTGCCCCTGCGGCGTTCGTGTTC
>DRFG01000131.1 GCA_011050655.1 Roseobacter sp. | reverse complement strand
GCCCAGTTGCACGGCCACCGCCGCAAAGTCAGGTCGGCCCCCGGCGCCCGGCCCTCTGGCCGCCACTTCGATCGCGCCGTGGTAGCAATCGATCATGTAAGGTGCCTCGTCTGCTGTCAGATGGTAGTGGTAGATGCCTTCGGGAAACTCCGGCGTCACGCCAACGTGGCCACTGCACGCGTCCAGGTCGGCGTTCGTCACGATAACGCCACCCTCGCCCTGATTGCTGTATACCGGAAAGCCATCTTCCAGCACGCCGATCATGACGGAATGTTCACCAGGCTGGCCGGTAGCTTCGGAGATACAGACCGGAATGCCGTGGTAGTGGTAGTCGGACCCATTAACGAGTGTGTGGCCGTTGCATTCGTCCAGAAACGGCACATGATCGTGAATGACCTGATCGTCCTGTGCCACGACTGCGCGTTCCATATCCTCGTAGTCATTGAAAAGCTGCGCGCCACTAAGTGCAACGCCGATACGCCCCAGTGATGTCTGCGTCGTGTCGTCGGCATAGACCGGCCGCGTAGTGATGGTGGTATCGAGCTTGGTTTCCTTGAAATACTCTGCGGAGTTAACGACTTCGAAGAATTCGGCCGGCTTGTCTTTGAACGGCTGATTGGTCGGATCACTTGGGATCAGGTATTTTTCCGCAAACCCGTGGCTGGGAATGCCATTGGATTGATAACGGAACATATTGGCCTCTGCGTCCAGTGTGATGGTGACATTGTCCGCCCAGCCTGCTCCCTCTACGGCGGCAGAGGTGTCAACCGCGGCAATCGCCGCATCCTGTGCTGACAAGGGCGCAGGGGATAGCGCGGCAATGGCTAACCACACTGAAGCGGTGGTCGTCCTAATAAGAGCGTTATTCGACATGGTTTAGGGGTCCTATGTGGAAACGAGGTTGGCAAGAGCGCTGTAAAACCAAGTCTATTTTGAGATTAGTCGATTGTTACCGTTATACGGTTACGCAGCGCATATCCGTCGCTTCTTTCCCGAAAAATAAAATTGACGCAAACGGCCCACTCCTGCCGTTCACCAGTGAAGCCTTTGCGCCGCGGTGCAGCTTCACCAGACCAGCCGTTCGTGCATCGCGCAGCATTTTTTCGGCTCAAACGTCAGTCGGCGGACGAACTCACCCTTCGCTGCGATTGTGCCAATGACCGCTCTACTGGTTTGGACTGTCTACCGGCACCCTTCGGTTTCGATAGACAGCGGGGTTAAGCTTTTCGAACTTAACGGTCTGGTCCGAGCATAGCGCTTTGCAGAGCATCGAAGGTGACATCGAGCGTGCTTGCGACTTCATTCAGATCGGCATTCCGACCACCGGCGTTTTCAAGCGTCTGCCGCAACAGGTCTGCATCCACACCCAAGGTTTCGGCAATTGCGTCAAAGTCAGGCGCACCGCCACCGGGGCCACCAGGGCCGCCTTGACCATTCGTTGACCCAAGACCACCGACTGCGTTGGTCGAGAAGTTGTCGTTCGCGACAACACCCACCAAGCAGGCTGGCAGATTGGGAAAGCTTGCGCCGGAATGGTAGTGGTAAACAGGTTCTCCGCCTTCCTCGGTCAGGGCAATGTGGCCGCCGCACTCGTCCAGATCGTCAGGAACAGACCCATCGTAGTTCAACGTTCCGAACATCGCGAACCCATCAAAGGCGTAGCCAAACTGCGCGGTTTGAACCTGCTCGACGTTCACACATTCAGCGTCGACACCTGTCGCCTCGTAAACCCCGTTCACATCCGTGGCGGTAGCGTGCCAGTGGTACCATCCGCCGGGGTCTACGTGGCCACCACAGGTATCAAGCGCGGGCATATGGCCTGTGTCTAACACCGACGGCGCATCGCCAAATATCGGGACGCCATCCAGCCCGATGCCAACTTGAGACACCGTTTCAAGGCTGCTTGGTTCATCTGCCATCATGGGGTTCGCCGGAATAAGAACCGTCATTTCCACTTCGGGGTCAACCGATCCTGCGATGCATTCATTCGCCTCGGTTGGTCCCTCGACACGAATATCAAAGGAATAGACCTCACCGGCCTCATTAAAAAATGTATACCCCTGTGCGTCCAACATCCGAAGGAAATCACCGTCGATCCGATACAATCCGGCCTCGTCACCATCCCAGTGCCAAATCCCGCCAACGTCATCCAACGTCGCGGGGCAAAAAGGGCCGATCTCAAGATTGTCAGGCAGATATTTAACAATATAGCTTACGCACTCCGCTGCGTCACCATTTTTGAGCGTACATTCGACGATCGTCGATGGAGACGCGAGTGCCGCGTCCTGAACGGAATGCTCATCGGCATGGGCGCTGAGAACGTTTGGCACAAACAGTGACGCGGCCAGCCCTAACGCGGGCAATAGGGTTTGATTTCGGTGCATGTGATGTCCTTTCGGGGACGTTTTCATTTGGGATGTGACCGAGTACGTGCTCGTCCAGATCATCGCGTAAATTACGCATCAGCTTGGCGAGATTTGTGGCCTTCTCGGCACTGATCTTGTCAGCTGCACGGCGTTAACCTTCTGGCCTTGGCGATGAGCCCAAATCAAACTTCAATTAGAAAACTGCTCAAGAACAAGGCTTGCATCAGCACGGAACAGTACATCAGCTTCTGCTTCCAATATGGTATCTGATGACATGTACTGCACAAAACGGCTGTTTTGCAGCATGAACAACGTTTCGGTTAGCCTTGCAATCGGCGCGTCCGGGGTAAGCCTGCCAGAGTGCTGCAAAGCTACGAGCAGGTGCCCAAGCTGCTTCTGGAGTTCAAGATCAAGGTCTTTGTATTGCGTACGAAACTCACTACTTTGTTCGACAATACTCGCGGCCAATACCCGTCTCCAAAGTCGTTTGGTCAGGTAGGTCGTCGCGTTGTCGTGGATGATGCGCGCAAATTCAGCTACCGCCTCCACTGCTTCCTCGTGGCGTTCATCCGAAAGATTGCGGAGTTTTGCCAACAACCGAGTGTCACTCTCTTTGACCAACGCGAACAATAGCCCGACTTTCGAGCCAAAATAGTTAAAGACAGACACGGCGGACATTCCAGCTTCATCCGCGATGCTCTCGATGGTGGTGTCAACATAGCCCATTTCGGAAAACCGTTTCTGAGCCACCTCGAGAATGAGGTTTTGGCGTTCGATTTTTTGTCTTTGTCTTAGACCCATTTTGGGGGGAGGCGAGGCAATGGCTGGCACTGTTTTGGTCTACCTTCGATTATCTGCGTAAACTTTAATCACGATGGGGGTTGGGCCTTCGAAATGCAATGCTCACTAAAACATTTTATTGACTAAAAGTTTTTAGTGGAGAAAGCTTCAGCCAAGGCGAGATTCGGAATGGGCGTAAACGCGTCATCCCTCTGGCCAATGAAACAAGGGAGAAGACAATGAAGCATCAGTTTTTCAAAGGGCTCCGCATAGCCGCTGGCATGGCAGCACTTGCAGTTCCGCAGATCGCAATCGCCCAAGACGACGTTAAGTTCGCCATCGTTATGCCCGGCGTTATTACCGATAATTCGTTCAATCAGGCAGGTTATGAAGGCGCGCTGGCCGCATCCGAGGCGTTGGGCCTTGAGATGGCTTATAGCGAAAAAGTTGCGCAACCCGATCAACCTGAAGCCCTCGCGGATTATGCGCGACGTGGCTACAATGTCGTCATCGGTCATGGTTCCGAGTTTTCTGATTCTGTTCAACGGGTCGCAAAACGTAACCCTGACACATCATTCCTGATTGTTAACGGATCAGAGGCGACAGGCAATATCTCAACGGTTGGCTACAACTATCGTCACCTTGCATATGGTCTTGGCCTGATTGCGGGCGAAATGTCAAAAACTGGCACTGGCGGTTTCGTCGGCGCGCAGCAGATCCCATTCTCAACAAACTTGCTTGAGGGATATACAGCCGGCTTCTTGGCCGCGAACCCTGATGGTAAAGTTTTGTCAGCATGGACAAGCGATTGGGATGATGTTGCAAAAGGCAAAGAGGCAACGTTAAATCTGATTTCCCAAGGTGCGGACATGATTTTCCCAACCATGGACAATGCGACAATTGGCAGCCTTCAGGCGATGCAGGAACAGGGTGTTCAGGGTTTTGGCATTTACTACGATGCGATCGAAGACTGGCCGGACACCATTTTGCAGTCTGCTATTTTTGACCTCTCTGGTGCTATGACAGCTGTGTTGTCCAATATCGAAGATGGCAAACTTCCTTCGAAAGCTTATGAGTTTGGTTTCGAGACGCCTGAAGCCGCACGTTTCGGCACGTTCCATGGTGACGTTTCTGCGGATGTTCAAGACGCCGTAAATGCAGCGATTGCTGGCATGGTTGCGGGCGAAATCAACCCTTAGGGCGAGATTTCCCATGCGCGTCCTCGATGCGCATGGGCTACTTTTTGTAGGCCTGAATTTTGGAATTTGACCTAATGAACGCATTCGTAAGTCTTAAAGGCATCACCAAAAAATATGGCGATTTCACTGCGCTAAACAACGTGAACATCGAGTTGGGTGATGGCCGCATTCACGCGGTGATGGGCGAAAACGGTGCTGGCAAAACAACCTTGATGAATATCATCTATGGCTTGGATCAACCCACGAGCGGCGAAGTCTGGGTTAACAACACGCCCGTCAAAATGTCATCACCTAAAGACGCATTGCATCTTGGGATCGGCATGATCCACCAACACTTCATGTTGGTCGATACGCTCACTGTGGCCGAAAACATAGTACTGGGTCTGGAGGGGCAAGGCATGAGCCTTGATTTGAAAACCCACGAAGCAAAGATAGCGGTCCTTAGCGAAGAGTATGGTTTGAACGTTGATCCAAAGGCTGAAATCTGGACGCTTTCAATGGGAATGCGTCAACGGGTTGAGATCGTAAAAGCACTTTATCGAGACGTGAAACTGCTTATTCTTGATGAGCCGACCAGCGTGTTGACCCCGACCGAAGTTGGAACGTTCCTTGACGGGCTGGAGCGCCTCAAGGCACGCGGCAAAAGCGTTGCTTTCATTACGCACAAGCTTGATGAAGTCATGGCCGTTGCCGACGATATCACCGTGATGCGACATGGTGCGGTCACGCAAAGCACGCCTACCGCTGACATCACAAAGAATGAGTTGGCAGCGTCCATGATGGGAGCCGACTTTGCGGGAGACCTTGGCAAATCAAACAAGGCCATGGGTGATGTATTGTTGAGCATCGAGGGGGTCTCGGTTGTCGGTGAAAAGGGCAACTTAACACTCAATAATGTTTCGCTGAACGTCAAAGCCGGAGAGATTTTGGGTGTTGCAGGTGTTGACGGCAATGGCCAAGACGAGCTTGCGGATGCGATATCGGGCATGGCTGAAATCGACAAGGGTGAAATCTACCTGAGCGGCGTTCCGGTGTCCTCGGTCAGCGTCAAAGACCGACGCCAGAAGCATCAGCTGGGGTATGTTCCAGCTGATCGGCACGGGACTGCTGTCGTGATGAACTATTCTGTCGCGATGAATGGGGCGCTGCGTGACTACTCAAATGCCCCCTATTCAAAATACGGCATCATGCAAAATGGGACGATCCGCGATGTGGCAGAAAGCTGGGTTGAGGATTATGACATACGCCTGCATTCGGTTGATCAGGAGATCCGGTTTCTGTCCGGGGGCAACCAACAAAAGCTGGTTTTTGCGCGTGAAATAGAGTCTGGGCCTGAAATATTTATGGTCGTTCAGCCCTGTAAGGGTTTGGATATCGGGGCTATAAATACCGTCCAACAAAACGTTCTCGCCCTCAAAGAAGCGGGAAAGGCGGTTTTGTATATTTCGACCGAGTTGGAGCACATTCTTGCCGTCGCGGACCGCGTCGCCGTGATGTGCGAAGGCCAAGTGACTGGCATTATTAAACCAGAAGAGGCGAGCGGCGAACGCATGGGGCTGTTGATGGCCGGTGTTCGTGAGGACGCATCATGATAAAAGTCATCGAATTCGCCTTTCGACTTCGCACGATATGGGCCGTTTTTCTGGCCTTGTTCGTCGGCGGCATCATGATCGCAGCTGCAGGGCACAATCCGTTCACAGCCTACGGCGCGCTTTTTCATGGCGCGTTTATCGACTACTACGGCTTGGGCGCGACGCTTGTGAAAATGTCGCCCATTTTGCTCGCAGGGTTGGCCGTTATCATCCCTCTGCGTGCTGGTCTGTTCAACATTGGCGGCGAAGGCCAGATTTACATGGGTGCGCTGTGTTCAACTGGAGTGGCGCTTTATGTCACGGGGCTGCCTGACCTTGCTCACTTTGCTCTGGTCATCGTAGCGGGTTGTATCGGTGGCGGTTTGTGGGCGCTGATCCCAGCAATTCTGAAAGCATACCGTGGGATCAACGAGGTCATCGTCACAATCTTGATGAACTACGTCGCGATCAACTTGGTCAGCTATTTTGTCTCTGGCCCAATGATGCAGGAAGGCGCACCATATCCCTATAGCCCCGAAATTGATGACCACTTGTTCCTATCGTGGATCATGCCGGGGACTGATGTTCATACGGGCATCATAATGGGTCTGCTGTTGTCGTTCACCTTTTGGTTTATCCTAAAGTACTCGTCCGTCGGCATCGGGTGGAGCACTGTTGGACACAACCCAGTCGCGGCCAAATATGCGGGTATCAACGTCAAGAGGCAGATCTTGATTAGTATGTTCGTCGGCGGCGCAGTTGCGGGTCTCGCCGGGACGATCGAGGTGATCGGCCTGAAATACCGCCTCTTTCATCTGTTCAGTCCCGGTTACGGATATGACGGTATCGTCGTGGCGTTCCTTGCCGGACTGAACCCCATTTTCTTACCCTTTGCGACGTTGTTCCTCAGTGGTCTGAAGGCGGGGGCAAACGTGATGCAGCGTGCGATAGGGTTAGAGAGCACGATCATCGAAGCCATTCAGGGTCTGGTGATCATCTTTACCGCAGCCAGTCTGGCGTTGAAGTTCAACAAGCCGTTTTGGGAACGGTTTTTGAACCGCAAGGAAGCGCCAAGCACAGTCAAAGGGGACAGCAAAAATGTTTGATTTCCTATTCAATATCTCCCAGTTGACCGACTTCATGGGCACCGGCTTTCGCCTCTCTATCCCAATCGCATTTGCCGCTTTGGGCGGGGTGTTGAGCGAGCGCGCAGGCGTTTACAACATCGGCCTTGAGGGGTGCGTCTTATCAGGTGCATTTGGCGGCGCTGTTGGTGCTGTCATCACAGGAACCCCTTGGGGAGGCGTTGTCTTTGCGCTTCTATTCGCTGGAATGGCGGGTGTGGTTTTGGCGACCCTCAGCGTTCTCATGCGGGTGAACCAAATCGTCGCGGGCATCGCGATCAACATCCTGATGCTTGGATTTACGTCCTACTTTGCGCGGGTCTTTTTCCCTGATGGGACAGCCTCGCAGAACATTTCTGGTTTTAAGACCTTCGAGATACCGCTGCTTTCAAAAATCCCGATCCTCGGGCAGCCGCTGTTTAATCAGGACATCCTATTCTACTCGATCTATCTCCTTGTACCTATGGCATGGTGGGTCATGTACCGCACACCTTGGGGCCTTCAGATACGCGCGATTGGGGAATACCCGCGCGCGGCAGACACGGCTGGCATCAGTGTATTGAAAACACGGTTCGTTGTCGTAGTTATCAGTTGTGCACTGGCCGGATTGGGGGGCGCATACATCGTGCTTTCGCAAGTCTTTGTGTTCACAGAAAACATGAGCGCGGGGAAAGGGTTCGTCGCATTGGCAGCCTTAATATTGGGGCGCTGGAACCCGATTGGGGCCTTGATGGCGGCGGTCTTCTTTGGCTTTGCCGATGCGCTGCAATTACGCATGCAATTCTCATCCCCGGACGTCCCCTATCAGTTCTTTGCAATGCTGCCCTATGTGGCGTCGATCCTTGCGCTGATCGTATTTGCAGGAAAAGTAAAACCTCCAGCAGCTTTGGGGCTTGATTTCATAAGGAGCGGAAAATGATTAGTAACCCAATCCCTTGGCCAAATGGTGCGCGTGTCGCCGTTGCTATTACGCTTGATATGGATGCGGATAGTCTTATCCACCTGTCGCATCCAAAGGACTCGCATCGCCGGATCGCGGCATGTTCAAATCTGCAATACGGCCCCAACGTTGCGATTGAACGGATCCTGAACACCTACCGCAAGTTTGGGCTAAAGCAGTCCTTTTTTATCCCCGGGTGGAGCATTGAAAACTATCCGAAGGTCGTCGAGGCCATCGTCAAAGATGGCCATGAGGTTGGGTTTCACGGGTACATCCACGAGCACCCGAATGAGTTAAGCCGCGATCAAGAGGCTGAATTCATGGACCGCTCTATCGAGATTATCAAACGCTTTACGGGGCAGTCTCCCAAAGGCAACCGTGCACCGCTTTACAATTTCTCCGACAACTCTCTGGATCTGTTGTTGGATCGCGGGTTTGAATATGACGCATCCTTGATGGGGGATGATGTCCCCTATCTGATCAGCAATGATCGCGGAAATCTGGTTGAAATTCCGTCCTCTTGGGCGGTGGATGACTGGCCCCCCTACGTGCATGAACCAGCGATGTCATTTGAAATGCAGGTGCAATGCCCACAAGAAGCAATGCGAACGTTCCGTGCAGAATTTGATGCGATGTGGGAGCATCGAGGACTGTGGGTTGCCCCTTGGCATCCGTTTGTCAGCGGCCGTTTGTCACGCTGGATGGAGGTCGAAAAGTTGATTGAATACATGATCGACAAAGGCGACGTCTGGTTCGCACGGATGGACGAGATTGCCGCACATGTCCGCAAGGTGACCGAGGAAGGCCATGTGCCGCGCGACGTGCGATTGCCGATATACGATGGACCAGTGCCAGAGTTTCAATCCTGAGTTCATGCGGCACCAAAAATATCTGAATGCAGAGGCGAGAGAAAATGACTGATAAAAACTTCCCCAACACACCCAACATGATTGCACCGCGTTATACCCAAATTCCCAGCTTTCTGCGGGCTCCGATGTCGCGCGATTTCGAAAACCTTGATATTGGCATCGTCGGCATCGCCTATGATGGCGCGCTGACAAATCGGGCGGGCGCACGGCATGGCCCACGCGAAGTGCGCAATGCTTCTTCTCTCATGCGCACAACACACCATGTGACAAAGGCGAACCCCTACGCCAACGCGCGGATTGCCGATGTAGGCGACGTGGATTTCAACTCGGTATTCGATATCGAAAAAACCCACGCCGAAATCACGGCCTTTATCAAACAGATGACGGATGCCAACGTCATGCCTTTGTCAGTCGGTGGCGATCATTCAATCAGCCTTCCGATCCTTAGGAGTGTCGCGGCGTCTGGACCTGTAGCCTTAATCCATATTGATGCGCACACAGACACTTGGGACCAGTTTCAGGGATCAAAATTCAATCATGGATCGCCATTTCGGCGGGCCACCGAAGAAGGCCTGATTGATCCCACAAAGACCATTCAGATCGGCATTCGCGGAGCTCAGAACTCGCCCGAAGGGTGGGAGTATTCTGAAAAACACGGCATGCGGGTCATGTTTATTGAAGAGGTGCAAAAGGTTGGCATTCAAGAAGTTATCAAAGAGGCGCGCGCACTTGTCGGCGATATGCCTGTTTATCTGACCTTCGACATCGACTCTCTGGACCCGGTTTATGCCCCAGGCACAGGGACGCCAGAAATCGGCGGATTGACCACGTCTGAGGCAATGACCCTTATCCGCGGTTTGCGCGGCCTAAACTACGTGGGCGCTGACGTTGTTGAAGTCTCCCCACCGTTCGACGTGGGTGGATTGACGTCTTTGACAGCCGCAACAATCATGTACGAAATTTTGTGCAACATGTCCGAGGTCGGCAGCAAGAGCGGCAAAGCCGGTTAAGCTTAGGCAATAAAAGACGGTGGATGGCCATTCTGAAACATGGCTTTCTTACCTAACTTCTGAACCCCCACTTAAGTGCAGAACGAAAACCATGTGTGCAGCACCAGATCCATGTCCTTGTGAGGGATGACCGCAGCGAGATACTAAGCACCGATACTACTATGAGTGATATAGCAAAAAAACCCGCTCAATACCAAAGTTGCTGCTCAAGGGATTTTTCTCGCTGGTTATGACAGAAATTCATAGTCGAAACACCATTGTGCAGTATGGGCTCCGAGCCGCCATCGGTGCCGCAGAAGAAGTTTTAGTTTCGCATATATCTGAATGTCGGCTTTCGCGGGCGGCGCATTCTAAACTCGCACTTGCGGAGAAAGTCCGGAATCCGTTCTTGGTGTTGGGCACAGTGAACGGCCCTGACCTGCCGTCCAGCAATCATCCCGAATGCTGCGGTGCGGCCCGTCGAAACGGCCATTCGTGCAGGTCGCAGCATTTTGGCGGATTACTCGTCGGTCCGCGGACAAAGCGCCAATGGGCCGCAGCTGCATATCCGCCTGCTTTGCTACGCTTTGCGGATATTAACTTTGGACTGCACGCGACGCGTTCTATCGCGAGCTTGCGCGTCACCGGAAAGGAGCGAATGGATGATTTATCTTTGGTTCATTGCGGCAGCGATTGCTGAGATCGCGGGATGTTTCGCGGTCTGGGCTTGGGTGCGGCTCGACAAGTCGGCGCTCTGGCTGATGCCCGGGCTTGCAAGCCTTGCCTTCTTCGCCTGGGCTCTGACGCGCCGAGAGCGACATCGCAGGTCGCACCTATGCGGCCTATGGCGGGATCTATATCGCCGCGTCCATGATCTGGTTGTGGCTGGTCGAAGGAAACCGGCCAGACCGCTGGGACCTGACCGGATTAGCAATATGTCTGATCGGCAGCGCAACGATCCTGCTGCCGCAACGTGGATAACCGATCAAGGTTTGTAGGCTGCATCCCGCTGCCATCCGGTGAAACCGGTCTGCATGACAACGACGTTCGAACGCCCAGCCACGCGCAGCGCGAAGGCCGCTTGGGCCGACAGGCTGCCGGTATTGCAGAAGAGGATGGTCATGCGATCCTCAGGGATCTCGTTGATCCGGTCGAGAACTTCGCGCCACTCGATGTTGACGGCGTCGGGGATCGTGCCTTCCTCGAACTGGCCCGCGTCGCGGGTGTCGACGAAGAGCGCAGTCTCGAACACGGTCTGGTCGAGTTGCTGGGGCAGGATGATGCCGGCCTCGTAGTCCGAGAACATCAGGTATTCCTGCATGGCCTCGACGGCCGCGTCCTGCGCAAGAGCGGGCGCCGCGTGCAGCCCGAGCGCGACGGTCGTCGCAAAAAATAGGTGTTTCAGGGTCATCCGGGGGTCTCCTCTATTCCGGTTTTTTTGGTGTTCAGGTGTTCTGCGCGCACCAGCCGTTCGTGCCGCCTTCGAGCCAGACGGCGTCCGGGTGGCCAAGCTTGTTCACCATCTCCTCTCCCTCGGCGGATCGCCCGCCGCCCTTGCCGCAGATCTTCGCGGGTGTTTTGCCAGCAGGCAGTTCACCCGCCCGGCCTTCGAGGTCTGCCAGCGGGATATGCACGGCTCCCCTGACCTTAACGGCGACGTAATCTTCGGCATCCCGGACGTCGATAAGTTGAAAGCGATCAGGATCGGCCGCAAGGGCGGCGGGCGTCAGCAGCACCGCCATCAGAACACCATCACCTTGTCGGCGGCGAGCGTGGCCTGCGCGAGCTCGTCCATTGTGGACCGTTTCGGCCCTTCCATCATGTCGCCCTCGGCAAGGCCGCGCGCATCCATGCAGGTGCCGCACATCAGCAGGCGTCCTTTGGACGACAGAACCCGGCGGATCATCCGCTCGAGGTTGTAGTAGCCATCAGGCGCCTTCTGCCCCGCATTGGCGCAGAGCACCGCATCGGCCATCAGGAAGACGGTGATGTCCGCATCCGGGTCACTCTTGGCCAGCGCATGGTCCATGCGCTGGCCGTTAAAGCTGCGTTCTGTGCCATAGGGTGGATCGTTCAACAGAATCAGATGTTTCATGGTCGATCCTCAGTTCGGGGCGCGCGGTTCGAGATCGGGGAAGAAGGCTTCGATGCGCCCGGCATTGGCACCGCGGTCGATCTGGCCCAAGCGCGAGCGCGAGCGCATGTCGATGCGGGCACCGGTATTGGTCTCGGTGACGCGAATCGCCACCTCGTCCGCGAAGCCGAACAGACGGCTCGTGGCGATGGCCTCGATCTGGCTTTCCGCAGGATCAGCCGACAGCACATCCCAGCCGCGTGCCTCCACGAGAGCGAGCGCCGCGGCGAACGCCTCGTCTGTGGAGACCGGCATCTCCAGCGGGCGCACATCCGGATAGGCAGCACGCTGTGGCTCGGCGTTCGGTGCGGGGTAGTCGCTGGGCGTGACGGTGAACCAGAACACCGGCGGATCGTCGGTGTCGGTCGAGATATCGTTAATCGGCGGCGTGGTGCGGGCGGCGATCTCGAAGCCGACACCAAGGCCCGCGACGGGCATCGACAGGATCAGCCCCAGCAGGACCGCGCTTGCGCCGCCTTGCCTGCGGCGAAGCCAGACCGCCAAACCGACCAGCGCAACGATCACGCCGGCACCCGCCGCCCATGCACCCCAACCGGCAAGATCGAAGGCTTGCGGCCAAGGCCAGCCGCCTGCGCGGAAGCCCCAGACCGAAAGGGTCAGAACCACGAAAGATGTGACTCCGAGGAGGATAGATAGGACGCCGAGACGGCGAGCAAGGTTGTCAGGCATCTGCGAGCTCCAGAGGGTTGGCGGGGTTCAGCCGCGGGTGAGTTTCTTCGCCAAGCCAGAAGAGGATGCCGCCGGAGGTGAACATGGAGATCGCGACGAACCAGAAGGCGGCCTCTGCCGCCCCCGTCAGGCTCGCAGCGAGGCCAAGGCCAAGCGCGCCGATAGCGTAGCCCAGATCGCGCCAGAAACGATAGATGCCGATGGCCGAGCCGCGCCAAGCGGGCGGCGTGATGTCCGCGACCGCCGCGGAGAGGTTCGGGTAGAGCAGCGCCATGCCAAAGCCCGCCACGCCCGCCGAGCCCGACCACCAGAGCGCGCCCGTGCCCATGACCACCATCGCCACACCAGCGCCGCAGATCCACATTCCCAGCACGTTGGGCCAGAACCGGCCCACTTGATCCGACAGCTGCCCGGTGAAAAGCTGTGAACCGCCCCAGACAAAGCCATAGACGCCGACGATCCAGCCAACTTCCGTCAGGCTCGCACCCTGGCCGACAAGGAAGACAGGGAATAGCGCCCAGACCAGCGCATCGACGAACTTCTCCACCAGTCCGGCTTGGGAGATCGCGAAGAGCCGCCGGTCGCGCCAGCTCATCAGGGCGAAGACCTCGCGCGTGGAGGGATGTTCGGACACGCCCTGCGGATAGCGCGGCAGCGATTTCGGGGGGGCTGCTTTGTGCGCGGCTGTTTCGGCTTTGGCCCACGGGAGTGTGTCCTTAACCCAGACCACCGTCAGGACCAGCGCGAGGATCACGACAGCCATCCCGAAAATTAGCAAGCCAACACGTGCCCCCAGCCATTCGGCGGCATAGGCCGTCAGGACGCCAGCGCTCGCCACCCCCACATAGCCGGCGAATTCGTTCAGCCCCATGGTGAGCCCGCGTTCCTCGGCCTTGGTGATGTCGAGTTTCGCGGTCTGCGTCATCGACCAGCAGAGGCCCTGATTGACACCCAGAAGCACGGTCGCTGCGACGATCCAGTTCCAGTCCGGCGCATACCAGATCATCACCGGGATCGGCAGCGCCACGACCCAACCCCAAAAGAGCACCCGCTTGCGCCCGATCCGCTCCGACCAGCTCCCGGCGACAAAGTTCATCACCGCCTTCACCGCGCCAAAGGCCACCACGAAGGAGGCGAGCAGAAGGAACGATCCGCGCTCAAGCCCGAATTCGCTCTCGGCCAGCGCCGGGACCACAGTGCGGGTCATGCCGATGGCGAAACCCACCAGCATGACCTGGATTAGTTGATGCGCGACCTGAACCCGGTTCTCACGGATGCCGCGCGTAAATTTGCTTGCGGTCATTCGGCGGACTCCGTTGTCGTGTTTCGCGGATCGAGCGCATGGCCGCTCGCAGGACCGCGCAGGGGCTGGATCAACATCCGGTCAAGCCAGAGATCGCGGGGCGTGCGGAACTGCTCAATCCCAATCTCCATCCCCTCATGGCCCTCGGCGGGCTGGGCGATGTAGGTGCCCAGAAGCCAGTCCCACCAAGGCAGGTTGAAGCCATAGTTCGAATTGGTCTCGTGCGGGTCGATGGAATGGTGGACACGGTGCATGTCCGGCGTCACCACGAAGAGGCGAAGCACACGGTCTACCGGGCGCGGCAGGTCGATATTGGCGTGGTTGAAGAGCGCGGTGGCGTTCAGGATCAGCTCGAACAGCAGCACCGCGACAGCGGGCGGGCCAAGCGCCGCGACCACCGCCAGCTTGATCCCCATGGAGATCACGATTTCCACCGGGTGAAAGCGCAAGCCGGTCGTGGCGTCGAAATCGAGATCGGCGTGGTGCATTCGGTGCAGCCGCCAGAGGCCAGGCACCGCATGGAACATCACGTGCTGGAGGTAGATCGCGAGATCCAGCAGCAGCATCGAGACGACGACGGCCACCCAGAGCGGGGCGTCGATGTTGTTGAACAGGCCCCAGCCACGATCCTCGGCGACCACCGCAAGCCCGACCGCAATGACGGGAAACGAAAGCCGCAGGATGATCGTGTCGACCACGACGAGCGCCAGGTTGTTCGTCCAGCGGATCACCCGAGGGATTTCCCGGCGACGCCGGGGCGCTGCAACTTCCCAAAGCGCCATTGCCACCAGCACGCCAAGAAAAATCGAAAGGCGGATCGTCGCTTCGGCGGCAAGGATTGTCTCTGACATGGATGCGGGCCTTTGGGCTTGTCGGGCGCGATAGATTCGCTATAATTCAAGTTATCGCTTGATTGATATAATAGCGGGAGACAACCGGTGTCAATTAGTCCCAAGATCGCCCTGCTGGAGGAATACGCCCTCGTAGCACGCGCTCTGTCCGCGCCGGCGCGGCTCTCGCTGTTGGAACAACTGGCGCAAGGGGAGCGCGGGGTGGAAGCGCTTGCGGAAAAGACTGGCCTCAACATCGCCAACTGTTCGCAGCACTTGCAGCAACTGCGGCGCGCGGCACTGGTCACCAGCCGCCGCGACGGCAAGGCAGTGATCTATCGGTTGACCGACGCGAAGACGCTCGAGCTGATGGACCTTTTGCGTATCGTTGCCGAACGGAACCTCGCGCAGGTCGAGCGCATCCTGCGCGGTCTCTCAGGGGGCGAGGACGCTCCCGAGGCCGTAAGCCGCGCGGACCTCGCCGCCCGGATCGCTGAAGGGTCGGTGACCGTTCTCGACGTCCGCCCCGCAGATGAATTTGCGGCAGGTCATATTCCAGGCGCGCTCAATACGACGCTGACGGAACTCGAGCAGATCATGCCGGAGCTGGATAAGTCCGCCGAAATCATAGCCTATTGCAGAGGGCCCTATTGCGTCTATGCGCACCAAGCTGTCGCGGCCCTTCGCAAACACGGCTTCAGCGCAAGGCGCCTTGAAGGCGGTCTGCCAGAATGGCGAGAAGATGGGCGTCCGGTTCTGTCATCTCATCTATAGCAACGACGGGACAACTTCGGACCGCGTGCAGCGGCTTTTCGTCGGCGCACCCGACACGCAACGCGTCTACCATTCCATCAACCCGCACGAGACCAATTCGAACTATGGCTTCAACCTACCTTGGTGAGACTGGCTTCTGGGGACCTACATCGCCCAGCCCGCCAAGGGCCATGAGGGGATGGAGATTGGGATAAAGCAGTTCCGCACGCCTCCGTGATCTCTGGCCCGACCGGATGCGGATTTGGAAGTTACTTTGCTCCAAAGTTCCTCGGGGTCGGCAGCGGTTCCGATCAAAAACTGGATATCCCCGGCGAAGAAAAGTCGGTCCGGCTGCGATGACATGAATTGCCGCAATTTTTCGCTCTGGTGATACCCAATCTTCGGACAGCGGTCCAGTCGACCGTCCGAAAAGAGCTGGCAGTTGCTGTATGCAGGTGCAGCATCCGATACTCTGATGCTTATAAAAAGGGGTCGATGCAGTCATGCGGCGAAGCAGGTGATAGCCCGAATTAAGCGCCATGCGAATGTCAGCTTCCATCGACGGAGCCTGGCCCGTTTGCAGCCGCAGCGAATTCACACTTTCCGCCCTTGGTGTTGGGCACAGTGAACGGCCCATAGCTGCCGTCCTTAAAGACCACATGCTTGCAGTCCAAACGCTCCACATTCCCTTTGGCTGTCACATCGCCGTGTCCAAGATAGTGAAGTAACTGCGAGTTCACGATCGGGTGGCTTTCAAAAATCTTGTGATCAGGCTCGGGCAGGCCAAAGCGCGTGATGTCGCCGTTGATCATCTTTAGAATACCGTGCATCACCTTTTGGGCCAGCCACATCGGCAGGTGCGGCCAGTCATGGGCAAAGACATCCGCAAATTTGCCCATGATATGCTTTGGAATGAAGTGATAGCCGCGCCGCACGCTGATAAATCCCGCATCCACCGCAAGCCCCCACTGCAAGTGACAGTGAGGGCTTCAGCTGAGCTATTAAGCTGCCGCTGTGCGAGAGGGCGACTGGCTATCAGTCCTCGTGTTTGGGCGGCAAACCAAACTTCGATACCGCCGCGCGAGGTTTGCGCGGCGTGTCCGCGATTTCGGCCGCCTTTGCGCGTTTCTCGACATCTGGCGAAGGTTTGACCGAGGCCGTTTTTGCTGGTGCTTTTGAACCCGATGGAGCGATATCAGGATCCGGTGCACGCGGTGTGATAGTACGGCCCAAACCCTCGCTATCGGCTTTCAGGCGCGGCGTGTCATCCATCCGGAAGGACGAAAAGAGGTCCGCTTGGATCTTGCTGAACTGCTCATCGCTGATCGTCGTGTCGATAATGCCAAATGCCATAGAGCGGTCCTTAACCAGATCCTCGATCTGATCAATTGCATTGAATACAATCTCTTGGTTCCAAATTTTGCGCGACGCTGACTTTGCGCGAAGCGCCCGGCGAACTTTCATCCAGTCGTGGAAATGCATCCCAACGAAGCGATCATGAACGGACGGTACAACCTGCCATGCACCCTCCAGATAAACGCTGACAGCGCCAAGGTTCTCAGGATCCCAGCGAACGTCGACCCTCTTCGACCCCATCCCCATAAAATACATCCCGAGCTCCGGGCTATGGTACCGGACCCCCATAACCACGATGCCTTGTTGGGAGACAGTACACTCAATGCGCTTGCCAAATGCCAGACGCTTGGTGGCGACATCCGGCAGCCCGCTCAGGGGGTAATTTCCGTCTTCCATATCGGCATCCCATTGCTCCAAGGGAGTACGGCCGCCGAGGCTGCTGTGCGGCGAGTTGTGATAGATATCGACCACCCAACGCACGAGGATAAACGCGACATCCTCAGCATCCAGACAAGCCCTATCCTCCGATTTGTAATCGCCGCGCTCAATCGAGTTGGAAAAAGTGCGGCCTACAAGACGTGGCATTAGGTCTGTGCTCAAAGTTCCAAAAATCCGCTCTCCTGTGCCACGCATGCCAGGAACCCCCGCGTGCGTACGCAGCGCTGTAACGCGCAAATCGAGACAACAGTGGGTGAAAGCACCTGACTTGAAGGCGGGCCCATTGTCCGTGACCATCAGTTCGGGCTTAACGGCCATCGACCACGGCGTGAGCGCGCCCGACGCATCCGCCCATGCCCCTTTATCGCTTACGACCATGCGCAGACATTCCTGAGCCGCACTGGCACAAGGGTTCCGAGTTAGCTTCATGCCAAGAATGACCTTCGTCCGGCAATCTATCGCAAGAACAAGCCACCAACGTGCCGTGTCACCGTTCAGTCCGATAAGGTCGAGAAGCTCGTCGCCAAAGAATTCCTTGAGATTGGCGGAATGGATGATCGACTGTAAGTCAATGCACCACTCATCCATTTCAACGCGTTCTCCGGGACGCGAAACCTCCAATCCCTTGTCGACCGGGCGCAGCTGCTTGATCGCAAACTCCCGGCCGTGACGCGCTATCATGACACGCAAAGGATCCAGTTTTTTGATTGCACCGCGAACAGCATCCCGTCCTGGAACACGAAGGATCAGCTTGCCTTCTGCTTCAAGGTGTTTGTTTTCGCTGCGGAATGCACGTTGGACGTCAACAACAGTCGTCTTCAGTGTTTTGCGCTCCAGCGTCAGGTAGCTGGTACGGATGGTCGACATCAGCAGCGATTGCTCTGCCGGGCGAAACCCGCTGTTCCGATTTCCACATTTTGACGTTGAATCAGCCAGTGCAGAAAGCCCGCGTTTTTCGCACTCTTTGTAGAGTTTGCGAAGATAATCGGCAGAGTAGAGCTCCAGGCCCTCCTTGTGGCCGCCTCCACGACCTTTGCGCACCGACTTCGCAATGCGTTTTGGCAATTGTCCATGTTCCAAAGCGTGATTCAGCATGTCACGCTCCGTGACATCCTGTTTCAAATAGGTAACCGCACGAGTTTCAATTTCGTGCAGGGACGCCTTGATACCCTTCTTGTTTGGGAGGATGAGACCTTCAGACACCATCTCCTCAATTGCCAATATCTGGACATAACGATTGTAGAACCGCTTTTTGGCCTCAGCTTCGAGCTGCGAGGGTTCAAACCGAGCACCCTTTGCCAAAGACACGGACTTCAACTCGTCAGGCAAGTAAAACCCTACCTCGTGCTTGATTTCTCCAGCTGCGCTGAGGCGCGAGAGCATCCCCATCGTAAATTGCTCAGTCATTCCCTGCCCGTTTGAAGGCTGCAAAAAGATCGTATCGCCTGACTGGCCTGCCCAGTCGAAATGTTTACGTTCGATGGTCAAACGGTCAGTCTGCTCGATCCGGAAACCGGACTTGATTGGATTAAGTTTTGTGAAGGCGTTGGTTTTGACAATAGCGTTCATGACTGAAGGCCTTTCCATTGGATAAGAGTTTGGGGGGTTGTGCGCTCATGGCGCAGGGGTTGAAGCTCGCGCTTCGAAATGAGCTGCAGGATCGCGCGGTATCCACGCTCCCGAAGCCCTACCTCATCAGTGAGGGCTTTGATGCTGATGGCACCTCGGAGGTGGCAAGCAACGGTGCGCACAGCGTTCTCAGCGTCCGGGTCGCGATCGTTGACCGCGGCGTTTATATTCGCGTTGTGCAGGGCAACTTGGTCGATATCCGCCTCTGTCAGCAGTCGCACAGAGGTGGCAAAGTTCTTTTCCTGAACCCACCAAGCTACGACCTCCATTTTTTCGAGGAAGTTTTTCGAGTGCAGCCGCGAGGTCGGTTTGACAGTGCATGCGACCCGTTCGCCACTCGCTTTTGTGACCAGCATATCGAAGACATGCCGTTTTTCATTGCGCCAACCGAACTTAAAAAGCGCCTGTTCGACAACATCCGCAACATCGGGCTGTGCAAACTGAAGGGACTGATGGTCCATTTCCAGCTTGCTCTCACCTTGCATGCGGGTGCCAGCCCCGTTCCCACGTACCGCATGGGCGGTGCAGTGCCATTTTGAGACGTTTTGAATTTTGCGGTCTGCCCGCGATGGTGCAGGCAATACGGTGCCCTCCGAAAAAATCGGCATATTCTGTCCTTTTCACATAAGGATACCGCTCGCCGGAAAGCCTTCCGACGCTGCCCGCAGGCTGCGATATTAATTTTTGATTTTGTGGGTAGAACCGCTTGTCGTCAGACGGTTCCGTTTGCAGCTGTTACGTGCTGCAGGGTGCTTGCGACGTTACTGTTGGATCTTAATCATCGTTTTCATTTCCTCGGTGGCCGGGTGCTTCCCATCGCCCGTCGGGATCCGACGCAGTCAATGTTAAGGTTGGCCAGTTGCCTGTTTCACGAAGTAAATTCTGCGTCCTACCGGGTATCTACCGATGTTCAGCCCTCGCTTGAGATCCAGAAACTACCCATAAAAATGGACCCGACAACCACCGTTTTTTGGCCAAACAAAAATGAAGAAAATATTTCCGTCCGTAGAAAAACGATACGATAGGGCTTTGAAAAAGTCCCTAACCATTTGATAAATATTTATTTCTCATGAAACCCCCTTCACCAAACATTGTTAACTCAATCAAAATTAAATTTCGAAGTGGTAAAACTTTGCCGCACGGAGATCCGAGGGCGTGCTTTTGCGCAACACACAACACTGAGAAAATGACGACGCGAATGCCCCAGGTGTCACGGCATGCTGGCGTATTGATTCGCCACAGGTCGATTCAGCTATCCCACGGGAGGATGAGCGCCGTGTACGAATCCTAAAGCTCGAGCTTTCGTAAAAGAAGGACTTGATTGAACTGGTGAAACCAAAGGCAGCGGCGTTCCTTTGCCCTCGTAAGCGAGCAGCTGGTCATTCCCCTAATCGGGATTCCGCAAAGGTAGGGATTAGCCTCGCCCTGTCGGTTCAAACCCGAGGCAAAATGAGCGAATTTCGAGAAACCTATTTCCGTGCCGAACTGAACGTATTCATCTTTTGATCAAGATAGACGTGCAGCACTTGGCAGTCGTCTCGGGAAAACCTTGCTTACGGAAAGGAGGCACTTGGTTTTGTCGGCCTATATAGGTCGATCGAACGCAAGAAATTCGATGGTCATCGCTAAAAAGCAGCGCGCTGCGAGATTTGATCAGTCTCACACGCGATGATCCTCAGGTAGAGAACACCTGAAATCGAGCTTCCGAGATACACTGTACCCGCTCATGTCCGTCTCAGGTCGCTGACCATGGCAGCTTCCGACACTCATACCACCATAAAGGAGTACATTTATAAGTCGCTTTATCCTGTCATGTTATGCAGATGTCGGGCCCCTGAAATACTCAGGGTGCCTGGCAGCAGCGTAATATTTATAAACTTGAACTGCCGTACGCATTCGCCTCCGATGCAATTGAGCAGGGGGCATAAAGTCGTAGTGGTAACAGTGGTAGTTTCAATTGGCCCTAACCGGCCATTTATCGACGATTTGGAATGTGGCGGCCCGGCAAGTCGAACCGACCCCACATTGCATGCGCAAAACCCTAAGACATTCGAACTCACAACCTGTAGAGCAAACTACCGTCCATTATTGTCGCACATTGGTCCGCATCTGGCTCGGGAGGATCTGTCGAGCGACGCGCCGAATACGTCGCTCCAGCCGCTTACTTCGCATTACATTTCGAAGGTCACATGGCCGTATTCGTCGATTGGCTATAGTGGATTGAAAGCGATTTCCCAGATATGACCGTCAGGGTCCGTGATATACCCGCGACGGCCGCCTTGGGGAGGCTCATCAGCTTCACAAAGCAATACCGCTCCGGCGGCAACGAGCTTGTCAATGACAGTTTGTACATTGCTTTCTTCGGGCAGATTGTGTGCAAGCGTTACAGCACTCGACCCCGACAGAACTTGCTGCTTCGTGTCGTTTCAAGGGACGATTTCAGCCAGGTGCCAAAGACAAATCCATTCATCTGGTAGAAGGCGATTTCCGCGTTCTCGAAGACCGGGGTCCAGCCGAACTCCTCCTGATAGAAGGCCTTCGATCTTTCGAGGTCGGATATACCAAGTGTTACCACAGCGTTCTGTTGCTGCATTTCCATATCCTTTACTTGGCCCGCACGACAGGTGCAGGCAGCTTTGCCTCGTTTGCAGTCGTCGCCGCTATTTTCACTGCCGGTGCTTTTGCGATGTTAAACTTCTCTTGACTTTTTAGACAGGCAGAAAAGCGCCCGGACAACCGAGCATCCAATTCGCGGCGATAGCCGCTAAATCCCGAAAAGTGGTCCTCCATGCTCAACGCAGTGAACTGCCGCCTCGCCGTCAGTGTCAGGTGCAGTGACGGCCCTGAGCCGACATTGACAAAGCCTCGCTAATGCTGCGGCGCGGCGCGCTGAACCGGCCGTACACGGCTGACGTAAAGCTCTGTCAGTCTGGTAAATATGTAGCCGTCAGATCAGTGCCATTTCTTGCAATAGCCAAGGCGATCTGGCAGTCGAGCCGAAGCAGGTCCAAACAAGATTTTTGATAGTCAGACCGTCGCCACCCATGTTCACAAGGCTCAATACTGCAGCACCTGATATCAGCGCATGGATGCGACGGCCCGGCAGGTATCGTCTGAGCGAAGCTGACAGCCGTACTCATACAACGCCCGTTGCATGTCGCGGGGAATACGCTTGTCGTATTTGGCGTAGTAGCCAGCGAGATAGCATCCGGTTCCTTCGCCGCCGAGGCATCGGAGAACCTTTTGATCATACTCGGCAACAGAACCGCCCCCGAGGATAGACGACGCATGGCAGGTCAGGTGGAGATATAGCTGAAAGTTGGTGATGGCCCCTGAGGGGCGGCATATCATGGCGTTGTTCACGCGCCGCAATTCTCATCTGAGAAAAGGATATGCCACATGAAAACAAATACTATTCCCCAGCTGCCCGATCCACATGGATTTTCTCCTGATCCTCTGACAGAACTTTTACGATCCGGCGCGCAGCGGTTGATAGAGCAAGCGGTTGAGGCCGAACTTTCAGTTCTGTTGGAGGCCTATGTCTCTGACAAAATGGACGATAGCCGCGCGCGGCTTGTGCGCCATGGTCACCTGCCAGAACGCGAAGTGCTCACGGGGATCGGGGCGGTGCCAGTCAAGGTGCCCCGTGTGAGGGACCGAGGCGGCGACGCCGAGAAAGTCCGGTTCACCTCGACAATCCTGCCGCCCTACCTGCGTAAAGCCAAATCCATCGAGGAGCTTCTGCCCTGGCTCTACCTCAAAGGTATTTCCACCGGCGACATGCACGAAGCGCTTGCAGCCCTGCTTGGGCCAAATGCCGCTGGGTTGTCCTCAACCACGATATCGCGGCTCAAAGCCGATTGGTGGGATGAGTATGACCGTTGGCAACGGCGCGATCTGAGCGCGCGGCGGTTCGTCTACATCTGGGCGGATGGCGTCTATTCCCGGCCCCGAATGGCCGAGGAAAAACAATGCGTTCTGGTGCTGATTGGGGCTGATGAGTGGGGTCGAAAGGAAATCATCGGTTTGGCCGACGGCTATCGTGAAAGCACCCAAAGCTGGCGCGAACTGCTCCTTGATTTGCAACGACGAAAGCTCACCCACGCGCCGGACCTGGCCATTGGCGGCGGTGCCCTGGGCTTCTGGAATGCTCTGCGCGAGGTCTTTGGCGCGACGAAAGAACAGCGCTGCTGGTTCCACAGAACGGGCAATGTGCTGAACGCGATGCCGAAGTCGGTTCAGGCCAAGGCAAAGGGCTATCTGCACGACATCTGGCAGGCTGAAACGCGGGTGGATGCCGCGGCTGCATTCGACTACTTCGTCGCGACATATGGCGTGAAATACGACAAGGCCGTCGCCAAATTGACCAAAGACTGCGACGTGCTCCTGGCATTCTATGACTTCCCTGCCGAACATTGGAAGCACATCCGCACAACCAATCCCATCGAAAGCACCTTCGCCACGGTTCGGCATCGCACCGGTAAAACCAAGGGCAGCCTCAGCCGCAAAACCGGGCTCGCCATGGCCTTCAAACTGATGATGTCAGCCCAGACAAAATGGCGCAAACTCGATGCTGCCAACCGCATGCCCGAGATCATCGAAGGGATTGAATTCAAGGACGGCATCAAGCAACTTCAAAGCGCCGCCTGATCACGCCGTCACCAACTTTCGGGCATAGCTCGGTCAGGTGCCTCGACTGTAAGTCGTCGGACCGTCCCAACAGGTGGGAAACTGTCAAAGAACTGGTCGAAACCGCTGCATTTGATCGCATGTAGCGCACGAATTAGTCGAAAGCCTTCCATACTAAAAATTTAACAGTCACGCTGAAATTTCAAAAATCAAGAGCTTGGGTAATGCTGCTGCGCCAGCACCCAGCGAGGTTGGCGGCATTGTCGTCGCTTGCCAACAAGACGAAGCGATAAGACTGGACCTTCCAACCTGCAGACCGAAAAAAAGCGAAGCTTGCACAGCAGAAAAGGTCAAGTTTCCTGGTCGTAAGAGAAGCTGCAAGCGAGTAGGGTGTCGGTCGGCAGGTAAAGCTCCTTCCCGCGCCGCTTTCGGCCCGCTTCTGATATAAGGTGTAGGTTTTTCTTTGCTCGAGAACCTACTACATACAGGAGTCTGTTCGCAGCGGCGATTTTGTCACTCTCGTTGAAGTGAGGCACCATACCTTCGAGTAGGCCAAAGGCGATTACCGCCTCAAACTCAGCGCCTTTGACGCCATGAATCGTAGACACGGTGATTCCAGTTTTTACGTCGAACACTTTCCGAAACATATCGAGATCAGCGATGGCGGCGGTTCCGGTTGCGGTTAGCTGGTTAATCCGTTTTTGGGAACTTCCTACGAAGGAATCATAATGCTCAATTAGCATGGGCGAGGCCTCACGGTCGACGCCGAGCGCCGCAAATAGAGCGTCGAAACACTCGATCAGATAGGTCAGACCATCGGTCGAGTGAGAGGTTATGCTGTTCGACGCACGTAACAGCGATTTTCGCGTGATGGTATTGGTGTTAACATCGGCCAATTCGAGCGCAGTGATAACTTCACTGGCCCAGCGGTTGCGCCGTATATACAGTTGTGGCGAAGCCACGGTCAGAATAATGCGCGAGAGCTTGTACCAAAAATTGTCGATGTCACGCGCGAATGGCACCATACCGGGACCGGAGAAACTGTATTCCGGCAATGCTACGACGAGTTGGCGCGTCATGCTCGCAAGTAGCGGCCACTGTGGTCCGACGATACAGACCTCGTTCGGAGGAATGCCCATGGTCTCAATATTGTAGCGGATAAGCCGAACTATCTCCGCGTCAAGCGCATTCCGGTTAGTAGAACAATCGAAAGAAATGACGCTTGAAAAATCCTTAAACTTGCCTTCTGCGGTGATCTTAGAGGTAAGCTGATTGAAGTTTTCAAAATAGCCAACTATCCGATCCGATGATCGGTAATTTTTCGAAAGATTCAGTTCTTTGAACGTCACGCTGCTCAATTTTGAAAATTCGGTGGACGTGATCGCATAGCCACCGAGTGAACCATAGATCGCTTGGTTCGGGTCGCCGACAATGAACGCCTTGGCCTTTCCCTCAGATGCTTTCAAGATAGCACCAAGAATCCCGTACTGGATTTCTTTGGTGTCCTGATATTCGTCGACCAACACCATCGTAAAAATCGAACCCAGCAGTATACTGATCGACGGTACGTCGCAGATTAGCTGATGCGCATATTCCAAGATCATTTCAAAATCAATTTGTCGGTTAGCGCACAACTCCTGCCAATATTGCTGGAGGAGCGCATCAACTCCTGCTCGCTTCCAGTGATCACAGTTGATCACATAGCCCACCGGAGTGAAATAATGGCCACAGTCGAATTTGCTAAGGCCGCCTCCACGTTGTGCGCACAATGTTTCATGTAGGCGCTCGGTATCATGGGCGTTGATTACTCGGAAACCGTTCTTCAGGGCGGGGTGATAAATCGAGTAAGGACGCAAGATCCATTCGAGGCAGAAGGAGTGGATCGTCCCGATCCAGAGTTGGCTGGTATCCACGCCCAGTTGCTCAATCCGTTCCTGAATCTCGTCAGCGGCGCGGTGAGTATATGTGATAGCGACCACCCGCTGCTTGTCAGAGGTCAGGAGCGACAGCTCCCGCGCAATTTTGTAGGTAAGTGTGCGTGTTTTACCGCTCCCTGGACAGGCTGAGAGAAACACGCTCCCCAGCTGCTCAATCGCGTTTACCTGATCTGCATCCAGATCATCGGCGTTCCAAACAAACATCAGAGTGTTGCGAGAATATTGTTGATACGGTCATGTGGAAATGCTTTCAGCATCTCGTTGCGAACATCGGAGAAGTCGATGTCACCAGTGCGGAAACGCGCAAGCTGAGCGCGCATAGGGTCGACTTGTGCTGGTAGAACGCCATTGGCCTGGATTTGGACTTTCAAACGATAGTCGATGATGGTCGCTAAGATTTCGTCAGAAACTGAGCCATGCGCCTTGAATATGGCATTTAAGATGTAGCCAGGAATATGGACGTCCGGTTTAATGGCCTTGCCGACAATAATCGCGAACCAGCCCTTGCCGACGTGACGCGCCATAGTCAGAACGCGCTTTCCAAATTTTGCGACGTCGCCTGACTCAAGGTCGGCTTTAGCCAACGCGATTGTTGCAGTATCGGTATAGACTTCGCCCACTACAGAGACGACGGCGGCGCTATTACCAGTGGAAATGAAGTCGACTTCGAATGTATGGTCAGAGAAATGCGTGCTCAGCCATTTGTTGCCGTCGGAAAAACTGGTCAGGGAAATGGCCCGCTTTTGCCCTGATGTCTGTGATCCAAGCGCGCGCTTTTTGGCCTTCTTTTCGTCTTCTCCATCAAGCGGGTCAGGCATGAGATTAATAAATGCTTTATCGAGGTCGGTGATTATTGCGCAATTCTTCTGTATGCGTTGGTCATGAAACAAAACGGCCACGTTCTCGAAACCAGTGCTACGAATGTTGATAAGGCTGATGCCAAGCTCGTCGAGACTGAGGCCAAGTACTTGCTTTATCATAATGGGGATGAGGATTTCCTCTGCATCGCCCTCGACGAGGAGAATGCTTTTTGCGAACAGCAGGTTACTGCGCACGGCGTCAAGGTAGCGCTGGATATTGCCAATCTCAGTTGAGTCGAGGCCTGCAGAGGGCTGATAAACCTCGCAAACTGTACCATTGCGCCCGAGGATATTGATGTTTTCTACATTGCTGGCTTCGGAAATGTGCGTCGAATGGGTAGAGTAGATAATCTGCGTGTCGTCATAGTTAAGGCGGTCAAAAAGAGTTTTCTGGATATGGGTATGTATGTGCGCCTCAGGCTCCTCGACGATTAGAAAGTTGGCGAAGGTCTCCTTCACTTTCTGGTATTTGAACTCCAAAAGTTTCAGGGTCAGATAAATGAGGTTCGCGCCGCCAAGGCTGAGCTCGTGTATGCCTCCTTCATAACCGGCTTCGGCCTCTCCAACGAACAGTTTTAGTGACTGGAACAATCGATCAGGTTCGCTCGACAGATCGGAACGGATCGAAAGAGACTTGGGCGAATATGTCTCGCCCGCGGCATCCGTGATGGTATCGCGAATATCAGTTCGGATCGTGCGAACATCGTCGAGTCCTTCTATCGCATCGTTGAGATTGAGGACCAAATCTGTAATCGGCGCGAAGGCTGCGTCGTCGATTTCGCCGCTCTTGCCCTTTAACAACGTAAGAAGCGGGTTGGTGCGATTGTTCTGGAATTCAGAAACTACGTCGCGGAGCGCTTGGATAAACGTGAAACCAATCTCGCGTGAGATGGAAAAAATGCCTGGCACTATACCGCCGATCTCGGGCGGTGTGAGCTCGCTCGGGAAGGTTACGGCCTCAAAGTCGCCCACCAGTGTTCGATAGACAGTCGGATCTGTAAAGTCGGCGCTGCTCTTTCCTGTGAAGACTGTCTCATAGTCGGTAATATCAATTTCTTGGCGAAGCGCTGCCAACGCCGCTGTGTCTCCCGGCGTCAGCTCTGCCAGCTTTTGCCGGATCGATGCTTTTGGGCGAAAAACCAGATTGTAGTTTGCCCGATCGACCAAAGTCCCCGAAATATTGCCAACGCCATGGAGGAAAAGCGATTGGATCGTTTCATCCTGTGAAACATCGGTAAATTCAAGGCTGATTATGATCCAATGACCACGCCATTCTCCTAAACCGCGATGGAAGTCTCGGTCATCAAGGCGATATGCCATGCGCAGGAGGTTTTCATCGAGCAATAAACGCATCGCGCGAAAGAGGTTTGTTTTACCCGAACCGTTTTCGCCAATAATCGTGTTCACACCTTTTTCGAATTTCACCGTGGCCCGAGAGAAGTTGCGGTAGTTGATTAGCTGCAATCTCGAAATGTGCATGCATCCCCCAGGGCTGTAAGTTGTCTTGTGGTTAGATAAAATTCAAAAATAGGATGAAGTAAAAAACATGTTGGTCAGCGGATATGCCTCATCCTTAGATTGTATATCAGTAGTACATCGCACTCGGCGAGTACAAGCTGCCGCGTCGCAAAGAAAATGACTACTCTTTACGATCGGGGCTGATCAAATCACAGGCTTTCGGTTTGCCATCCATAGCCTTGGACGTTGCGCAGATACACAAGGCACAATGCAATCCAAACAACATGCCTTGCCTCAAGTTCCAGATAACATCCGCGATATGCGAAGCGTGTACCGGTCTGTCATCCCTGAAACGAAGTCGGTCATGCCATGTAGGGCCTGCTCAACATTCGAAATGTCGCGTAGATCGAGTGAAAGCGCCCGCACGATCTGACGTGAATGGTCATTGAGCTTTGCTTCATTCCAATTGTTGGTGGCAAGCTGTTCATAGATTGGAGAAATCCCAGACAGTACGTTCCCGATGATCCTATGGCCAGAAACTTCCAGTTCAGTTTTCCGCTGTGCAGTAAAAATTCTCGCTCCCGAAAGCGTCTTGATTTCTTCAAACTGATCACTCAGCTCCCCTGCCTCAACCAATGATTTTGAAAAAGTGCCAGCCATTATGGCCGAATAATTGGCCTTAAACGCTTCAAGACAGCTCTCAATTCCTTTACCGATGCTGACCGCGCGAAGATACGCGATCTCTTCAGATTGATTCATTCCTGCGCGGTCTCTGTTGGGACGGTTAGCGAGCCGGAAAAGAGCCTCCTGAACCACTTCGAACGACAGCTCACCGGTGGTAAACGCATCTTCAAGATCGACAATATTGTAACAAATGTCATCCGCTGCCTCGACAACGAAAACCAAAGGATGACGCCGTCGCCAGCTCTCCGCTCCAACTGTAACTTCGGGCAGACCCAAGGTATCCGCGACTTCATCGAACAAAGCTGATTCTGAGTCAAATATACCGAATTTCTTTTTGCCGAAATAACCAGGTTCCATATATCTATTCGGCGCAAGTATCGTTTTAGTGTGCGCAGTAAGCGGATATTTCATGAATGATCCGAGAACTGCCTTAGACAGACGCATACCCCCATCATTGCGATACATATCCGTTTTAGCAATAATTCGGAAACCCTGCGCGTTCCCTTCGAACGAGGAGAACTCCTCATGAAGAGTATTGTCCAGATCCTTGAACATGCCCTGAGGTGATTCAAGCATTTCCGAAAACCACGCTCCAATAGCATTCTCGCCTGAATGCCCAAACGGAGGATTACCGATGTCGTGCGCGGCGCAAGCCGCTTGCACAATGTTTGCCAAGCTATTTTCTTCGCCAGCCTTAATTTCGCTATTCTCAACAAGCCACTGCCCGATGGCCATTGCCAGTGATCTGCCTACACTGCCTACCTCTATCGAATGGATCAGGCGATGGTGAACATGGTCATGTTCATAGAGAGGCTGCACTTGGGTTTTATTGGCCAAGCGGCGAAAAGGTTCGGAAAAGACAATTCGGTCATAGTCCTGTGTGAAGATGGATCTGCTGGCCTGCTCAGAATACTGATGATCGTGTAACCGCTCGTTCGAAATAAGTTTGTCCCAATCCACGATGCTAATCCTTAAGTAAATGAACTTTAATACTGCCGTCGCTTACCTGTAGTTGCAAGGTGACACATCGCAACCTCTGAAATGACGCTGCACCATTAGTAGTGCAGGCGAAGAAGGCTAATGTGGCAGAAAATACCCCGACACTGGTACTGATCACAAATGGCGCAAGATACATCCAGCAGATGAACAACTTCAGATCCATTTCCTCACATTGCAGCTCAGCATCGCATCGGGTGGCGGGAAGCCGGTTTTCGCTGACAAAATTGAACCGAGGGAACGCCCTGAAATCTGTTCAATGGCCACTTCTGGTAAGCTGCCTACGGTGTGAATGTGATGATGTAGGCCTGATCGAGACGCGAAAAACCTACTATTTACGCCTACACTGGGATTAAAACGAAGGTGGTTGAATTGCAGATCGGAGGCGCCGCCGCGCGATAGCCTCGGTCTGTCACGTCCCAAAGGGCAACTACAGCTTGCAACTATGCACTGGCTGCTCCCTGCGCACAGCGGACCTTGGCGTACAGCGCAGCACGGGGGCTTCGATGTGCTACCGCTTGAATGGCCGCTTTTGCAATTCTGGCACAGAGCCTTCGCAGATGCAGCTAAATTCCGGTTTCCGCCCTCCCTGCTTGAGTGTTCAGCATTTTCCTGCACCCGACTGGGGCTGGTCACACTGAACACAGCACTCGCTTACATTTTGTACACATGGTGTTTCGGGCTGCACGAAACCACGACAGGTCCACTATGCCTTGCAGAACGCCAAACACCCCGGGCAGTCGTACTGCCCGGGGTGTTTCATCATCTTTTTAGCTACTCATAATATCCAGCAAACAGCGATGTGCAGCAATGTGGTCCAGCACACAGTTACGACTGTCGAGAAAATGCTGAAACAGGAACTGCAGCTCGATTAGTTGTTTGCCGCGATCTGAATAGACCGGCGTTTCGCGAAATTCGCCACGTGGGCCGAGATCATCATATCCCGTTTCCTGGAACTGCTCTTCGCTGCCAAGAGTTTCGGATGCGATATTGCGCTCCAAAATATCCAGAACCGCGACGAAACCACCTTCGTCAGCGTCATTGAAGGGCTGACGCTCCCTCATACGTGCAAAGCAGCGTGATACGAAGGCCACGTCCTTTGCGTTGTCGCCAAGATGTAGTGCTTTGGCCCGATCGGCAACTTGACGACCCAAACCTACGGCCTCAGTTGCCAGATCATCCATGTTCGGCTTGTTGTAAAGTACGTTCATTGTCGGGGTACCCCCTTGGTTGATTGTCATTTGCTGAAACGACCAGGATGGTCGCCTCTTCAAGACAGCCGGCCTTGAAAGGCCGACTTGAGGGGGTTCACGCGACTTGCGGAATCTTCTGCGATGCTTGGCAGAGGATATCGCTGACAGGTTCATTTTCAGCGATCAGCCGCAAAAGCGCAGTCAGCTTCTCGGATAGAAGACAGCATTCACTCACGAATGCGGCGGCGGGATTGATCTGAGCAAAAAGGCCGCTCTCAATCCGATCCGGATCGCTAACATGCTCCAGCGTCAGCAGCCGGTGGAAATCTACAAGCTGGCTGCTTTGATGAAGGTTTTTCGATGCGGGCCACTGCGCGAGATTTCGACGCGGGACTGACTTTGGCCCGCGTTGACAAACCTCTCAAGGAGGAAGCCGTGGGATGCTGAGTGTGACCTATGGGGAAAGTGTGAGGCTG
>DRFG01000130.1 GCA_011050655.1 Roseobacter sp. | reverse complement strand
TCTCGTAGGTCGGGTTCTTCCATTTGCAGCTTTATCACCCCCGCATTGGCCGCAGCCATCAAGAACCGGATCTGCACCTCTTGGATTGCCCGAACTGAGCTGTCTTCAACATCGCTGGCATCATTAAGACGTGTTAACAGCGCTACCCGCGGCGACTTGATACGCTCCAGCCCGGAAAGAATGGCATTTCCCGCTTCGGCTTTCGTCGCCTCATCTTCTTCCATATGAGACCCGTTTTCCGCCATGACCAGCCGTTGCCCCAAGTCAGTTGCGTAAAACGCTGACGCGTGATCCAGCGCCTGTTCGCTTAGGGTTTTCGAGAGAATTCCGATCCCCATATCCAACATGACGTCAGTGTCAAAAACCTCGCTCACAAGGCGTGACCATTCTGACCCGAACTCCTGAGCATTGATACCCAACATCTCGGGTGCCGAATCCGCAGAAAGCCGTATGCTCTCCAATGCGACGTCAAAGCCGGTGACCTTCAGAAAAGCGTCTACCTGTTTGGCGTCAGCTGCCTGAGCGGAGGGCGTTATACTGGCTAACATCGCCGCAAACATGAAACATAAGGTAAATGTAAATCGGATTATGGCGCGCATCGGGTTCATCCTTTCAGAAATCTATAACGTCGACATTAGGCGAATTACCCCGAGCATCAATGAAATTCCCCGTGACTTCGAAAACTGTGCCTCCCCTCTTGCCAGCCGTGAAAATCAATACTAAACGGGCGCACCACACCAACACGGAGAGGTGCCGGAGTGGTCGAACGGGACGGTTTCGAAAACCGTTGAGCCTCTAAAGGGTTCCCAGGGTTCGAATCCCTGTCTCTCCGCCACAATTCACGGTAAGTATCTGATTTTAATGTATGAAATTCATACGTAATGATCTTACCCCCCCTTCCCCCCAGTATAGTTTCAGCGAAACGCATTGAAACGGGCGATGAATGAACGATTGGCCGGGTGCAGACCTTAACTTCAGGTTGCGGGAACGCCTAATTCGATGGGTGTAGAACCGCCAACCGCTCTAGCTTCTCTGGCAGGAGTGGGGTCTGACCTGCCGTTTGTTGCAATATGGACGAAGTCCCGATCTGGGCCGTGCGCGTCGTTAGGACGTGCTTACGGAATTGGGCGGAAAGTGTGCATTCGCTGCAGGTGCGAGGACTCCGTGTGTCGATGGCGACAACTGACATTCAGGCAGCCACGGATCAGGGGTTTGTGCTGCGGTGCGGAAGGCAGCTCAGTCCACGAGCCCAATGACCATATCTCTGGTTTGCGGCGAACGGCGGCTATTGAAATTCTAACTACATGAAAAATGCCTATCACTCCCCAATTTCGAGAGGCCTGTCCGATAGCGGTTCTCAGCCGTCCGATATTTGACAGAAGGTGAATTGTGGCTTGGAAATTACGCCTGCACCTCGCATTCCGTTTTCAAGAATGGGGTCCACAGCAAATGTCTGAGCGCGTTCGACGGTATCCCACTGAAAAATAACCGTCACGGAATTGCTGTCAGCCGGATCTACCAAGATTTTATATGCAGCTTCGCCGACGCTTTGCCGTGTTGCTAGGGCGGCGTCGAAAACGGATTTCCAGTCCGCGTAATCAGCAACTTGATGCTGAACGATCATTATTGCGTCTTGCGCGGCGGCGATCTGAAAATGACCGAGGGAAAGGGCAGTCGCCAATGAAATTGAGTTGATGATTGAATGTGCCATTTACTCATAACATCCTTTTTGAATGACAGCGGCGGCTCTGACCGCCGCACCCGACGCAGGCTTACAGCGCGCCGTTTTTGAGCCAGTTGGCGCAAGGCTCACCAAGTTCCTCGACAGCAGTTTGCTCATAACGTTCGCTTGTTGTTCGTGGCAGTGTGTCTTTCCAGCGCCCGTTTGTACCTTTGTGAATGAATGTTTTTGCACCGCCATCCCAGAAAGCACCGCCCAGTGGTACAGAATCTGCGGCATGGTTTTTCATGTAGTCGAATGAACAATGATGCAGCATTTTCTCCATCATGTCGGGCGTCACCTCGATGTCGAGAAACGCGGCTATTTGGGCAATCTGACCACGCAAATCACGCTTGAGATCTGCAAAGTGGACGAGTTTCACGTTGGGCCGATCGCGCAACTCCCACCAGCTGCGGACATTCTCCCAATAGGGCCAGAATGGCGCTCCGTCATTGTCCAGCCAATGCGTAAAATATTCCGCAGCGCTTTTGGGCGGGACTCCAATCTCGGGGCCGACCCGCCCGGGCGTGTTGTTTAGGGCCTCGTACCACATCGCGTTCGCGTTGCTGTGGTGATTGTGCAAGGACCACATCAAATCCCGGGCGTCGCGCCCGATATAGATGTATTTGGCCTTTTGCGAGAAGACCAAGGCATCGACCGGCAAATGGGTTTTTAGAAACCGGCGATGGGTCTGTGCGGCAATTGCCGAGAGCTTAACCTCTTTCGGTGGCACACGAAGATCAACCCAAGGCGACATTTCCGAGACGGGCAAGTCCGTCTGACCCTGAAAGATCAGCTGGCTTACGATCTGCTGCATCCAAGAGGTGCCCGACTTTGCATAGGTCGCTATAACGATGTCATCGTCACGGAAATCGATATCGTTCCAGACAGTACTGTCCATATGATGGTTGTGAATTTCGCGGGTTTTGGTGGGTAAGGTGTCCATGTTTAATCTCCTTTGTTGAAGGTGTCGCATGGACAATATGAGCCATTGCCAGCGGTCGTGGGTATCTCTGCACTTGCAGAGTGGTTAGGCATCCGTGCAGGATGCTCTTAGGGGTAAGAAACAATGCTCGACTGGGACGACATCCGCATCTTTCTTGCTGTCGCGCGCGAGGGCTCTACCTTGGCGGCTTCGAGAAAATTAAACATCAACCAGACGACGGTTGGACGGCGCATGCAGGCGCTGGAAACGGCGCTTGGGCTGACGCTGTTCGAGCGCGATACCAGAGGGTACACACTCACTGCTCAGGGCAGAAATATGCTGGAAGTGGCTGCAAGCATGGGTGAAGCCGCCGAAAGCGTCAAAACGCGGGCCAACCAACTCGGAAGGGCATCAAGCGGGAAAATACGCGTGACTGCCGCTCACTCTAGCATGGCGCATTGGATGCTTCCGCTAATATCGGAGTATCATAAAATCAATCCAGACCTTCAATTTGAGACGAATTCGGCTGAGAGCTACATATCATTGGAAAATGGCGAAGCAGATGTAGCTTTGCGTGCCGCTGACAAAATATCGGGCGACACATTGGTCGTCAGAAAACTTCCCCCGGTCAGGTGGGGCATTTATTGTAGCAAGTCGTATTTGGCCGCCAACGGCATGCCGCGCTCCATTGAAGAGCTAAAGGAACACCCCTACCTGCGTTTCCCTGACGCGATGGTGAAGGGCGTTCAAGCTATGAGTTATGTAGATCAGCACTTGGATAAATCGAAAATTGTCAGCACTGTGGATTCTGTTGTATCCATGGCTGCATCGCTTCGCACAGAAGAGGCGGTCGGAGCGCTTCCCTGTGTCGAAGGTGATCAATCGTCCGAGCTTTTAATGTGTTTCACAGACAATCGAATGCAAAGCGGGCTTTGGCTTGTTGCATCGAAGGAGGCGTACCAAGAACCACGTGTACGCAAATTCATGAAATTTATTGGCGAAAAATTTCCTCAGGACGGCAGAAAGGCAAATTTCTAAAATCATTGACAAAGCCATTGGCACAGGAGGCAATTCTTCAAGGATCTTCAAACATGACTTGGCCCGAGGTTTACCCGGGCCAAAAAAATTGAGTTGCGAGGTGGATTGCTAGTATGCTTCCTAGTCGGCAGATCGAACGATCGCGATCGTGGGCGGCCCGGCAACACCAGCATCTTTCATCCCTGCTTGAAGAACGGGTGATGCGAAATATGCGTTCGCAGCGGCCACGTCTGTGAACCGATGCAGGACATAAACCATGTTTGGGTTTTCAATATCTCGAAGAACCTCTTCTTCCAGAACTCCGCCCGCCCTCTGTTCGTCAGCAAAACCATCGTAGACAGTGCGCCATTGCTCATAGTCAATCACTGGATGGCTAGCAATCACCAGAATTGTTCCGTCTTGTGCAAACCCGGTCGATGGCAGTGCAAAAAATAGCGTGGCCACTGCAGCGCGTAAGTTACTCATCATGACATTTCTCCTGTTAATTCTTAGCAGCCGAAAATCGGCGACCTAGCTCTAGGTTGCGCCGATGGAATGCAGTGCGATATTGGTTCAAATGGCTAGCCGGGCTGCAAATTCGCAGGTGTCTCGCTTGCGATGTCAATCCTTTCGATCAATTCACCGCCAAGCAGCACATGTCCGTTGAATTCTAAACGTCAATAATGATTGACGTTTACATGTTCTTTCCGAAGCGGACACCTGACGACCCAAACACAAAGACAACAATGTCCGCTGACCGACGTTTCAGCCGACAAAATGCTGCAAGATGAACGAATGGCCGCAATACGAAAGCTGCACCGCAGCATTCTATTGAACGGCCAAAAACCGGTAAGAGCCATACTTTCTTGGTCAGCCGACCCAAGCCGTGGCAAGCGCTCCAAAATCTCAAAAGCTGCATCTGACAATGGTTCACGATGTAGTTTGCCATTTTTCATCCTTTGCACCAGAATGGTCCAAAGCCGTTTCTTTAGATCAACTTCCTCCCAGACCATGCCCAGCACCTCTCCTGAACGAGACGCTGTCAGACACGCGAAACGTAATGCTTACGCTGCCATACCTTCCCGTTCATTTAAGCTTAGCCACCACCTTCGCGCGTCAGCGAGAGAAAGAGCGGGAAAGTTTCGCTTCGTTGCCACCTTGTTTGGCTTTGGCAGAAGTGCCGCAAGATTACCTTTCCAGCGGGCTGGATTTTCACCTTTGCGGAACCCGGCCACAATAGCCCAACTCATAATTGCGTCTAGTTCCACAGTGCGATGGGACAGCGCGTCGCGCGCGTCCATCGGCTGTTTTTGATTGGGCAAGATATTCGGCGTAGGTGTGGGAAGCGGTTAGAATTACAGTAGCAAACGCCAAAGGTCCGCGATTACCCTCCGACGACACCTCGGAAACGCCTTAATATCCTGCTCGCGCCTTGCAGCCGGGCGACCTGGCCCATTGACTGTTATCAAGCCGAGATTTCCATCAATCAGATATTTGTACCGTATTCCAAAGAAATTTTGATACGTATGCGGGCCTATTAATTTTGAAACTTCTGGCTCAGGTTTTGCCTTTGCGGGTTGCTTCGAACAGTAGTTTTTCGGGGTCAATGCCCCTTTGTTCGGCGCTAGCCCGAACTGCGTCGCGCAGCGCCGAACTGCGCGCCAGAAGAGAACGAAAACGCTTTTCGTCCAGAATAAGCAACGTTGACGGAGCGATTGCTTGAACCTCGACCCGGCGCGCCTCGTTCATCAAGATTGCCATTTGGCCGAACATCTCGCCCCTCCCCAGCCGCCACGTTTGACCCGAACTTTTCAGTTCAACCGCCCCCGAAGCAATAAATACGACGCTTTTCTGTGCGCTGTCTTTAGGCACGATGACCTTGCCCGCGTTGACATACCTGGTTTTCAGCGCCCTACCCAACCGCTTCAAAGCTTTTTCGTCAAGATCAACGAAAAGCGGGAATTGCCGGACAAGCTCGATCCGCTGTACCGCGATATCAAGCGTGGGGCGAGATTCAGCAGAATTCCTGCGTTCAGCCAGGTTCTGCATCAGGGACGTGTAGACTTCGGCACCGATGAGGCCATCCTCCCGAATAGCAGTGTATTCTCTTTCCTCCAACCGCAGGGCGGTGCGGCGGATAAAGCGGCGCTCCAATTCTTCTGCGTATCCGGGGTATTGCAACCGAAGCCCTTCCAGCGCGGTATCGACGCTTTCTATGCGTCGCGACAGAAGTTCGTGCAAGAGATCGGCGACGCGGCGCCCGTGAATTCTTCGAATACGGCCGTCGATGAACGCAGCGAGATCGCGCAGGATCAGACGTTGCGACAGCAGGCGTTCAAACCGATCGGCGGTCAAGCGCACAAGGGGCGTCGAAAACCCTATCCTGCTGTGTAGTACAACCGCAATGCGGAAAGCCCGGCTGTACGCAACCGAACGCCGGGCGGAACGCTGATAACCGCTGCGTCCTCCGGCGTGGGTACCTTCTATCAACCGGTCGGCTTCAGACAGAATTTGGTCGGCCATCCGAGCAGAAATCGTGCGTTCGCGTACCCGCTCGATGATCGTTTCGCGTTCAAAGCCAGCAAGCGCGATCAGACCCAATGTGACCCGGTCCCGATCGAGGATATCCTCGCTCTCTTCAGCTGCCTTCACCGCGTCGTCCAGCCGCTCTCCGAACGTCTTAGCCTCTGACCGAACCGTCTCGTGAGTTAATTCATAAGCTTCCGTTGTGCGGGCAATATCCTCGCGTACGGTCTGAAGCGCGACCGCGACTACCTGTCGTGACATTGCCTCGTCTATCGGCGATAACCGATCCAGCCCGAGCCAGCCAATAATCGTCCTGAGCGTGGTACCCTGTACGATCAACGTGAATAACGTGAACCCGGTGGCCAAGATGCCGACTAGGCGTTTGACTTCCACAGGGACGCGAAGGCTTTCGGTGACGGCCAGTGCCAGTGCCAAGGTAACCGCGCCGCGCAATCCGCCCCACAAAATAGCGGCACGATAAGGACGATCAACAGCAGGTGAAAGACGAAGAAATGTCAATAAGGGTAATAGTCCGAACAGGATAATCGCACGTGCCGCAGTGGCGGCCAGCACGACCACCCCGATCAAGCCAAGATCGCTAAGCCTGACCTCTTCGAGCAGCCGGGGTATCAGCAATGCGGCAAGGATAAAGATAAGCGCACCCGACCAATGCGCCAGCAAATTCCACACGTCGCGCAGATTGCCCCATGCCTGCGGCGGCAAGCGTCCCGGCCCGGCAAGGTTAAGCGTCAACCCTGCTGCAACAACAGCAATGACACCGGATGCCCCGATGCTTTGCTCCGCACCGATGTAGGCAAGGTAAGGCAGAGCTACTGAAACTGAGATAATAGCAAGCTCTTGTCTGCCGAACATCGCCATTATCCAGATCGCCGTATGAGCCGCCACCCAGCCGGTCAGGGCACCCCCAGCGATCAAAATAGGGAATCGCGCTAGCGCGTCGCCCAGTTCCGGGTCTGGCGTATTCAGCATGACGAAACCCATGAAAAGTCCGAAAAGGGCAATGGCAGCCGCATCGTTTAACAGGCTTTCGCCCTCGATGATCCGAGCAAGCCGCCGCGGTGCCGAAATCGATCGAAAAATTGATACCACCGCGGACGGGTCAGTCGTTGATACGATTGCGCCGATCAATAAACACGCGGCCAGCGGCAAGCCACTGGCCCAAGACAGCGCATAGCCCACACTGAGCGTGGCGACGACGACTGCTACCACAGCAAGGACAAGTATCGGCACCCAGTCATCAAGCATGCGGCGCAAGTTCATCCCGAGTGTTGCTTGGAACAGTAAGGTAGGCAAGAATACATATAGAAAGACGTTCGACCGGATCGGCAGTCCGAGGATCGCCTCTGCAACTGGGTTGAGAGCATCGGTGATATTGGTGCGCAGAAAGAAAATCGCACCTAGGGCGATGAGAATGCCAAGTATCGCGAGGATCACGCTATAGGGTAGATTTACCCGGGCAGCGAGCGGTTCGGCCACGCCTATAACGAGGAACAGCGAAGCGACGACAGTGGTGATCAGAACGATATCCATAACTAGCGAATATCAGCTTCAGAGAGTATTGGAATAATGCAAATGAGATATCGGCAACAGTTTGTGTCCTTTGCGGGCCAACGTATATAGCCGCGCTTGCCCGCTGACGGTCTGAAAGTTTAGCTCACTAGTTGTTCCCCATTATGCTGCGATGGGAAGCATGCCCTGACTGGTGGGCATGCTTCAACCAGCCCCTTTTTGACTTACTCACTGTATTAAAAGGGCTATCGCAGATGGCTCATGCTCAAGGGTAGCACAAAGTATTATTTTAGATGCGCACGTAGCATCCACGCAAATTTTTCATGAATTTGCCCGCGCTCGATACACATGTCTTCGGTCAATGTATCACCATGGTTCGCGGCAGTCTCACCCGCGCCCGCAATTGTCTCGGCTAAAGTTTCTTGTGCATCTTTCATGAAGCGGATCATTTCCTCAGCTGAAGGCGCTTCCTCGACCTCGGCTACTTTCGACCGTTTCAGCATTCCTGACAGCGTTCCTTCGGCGTGGCCTTCAAGTGCCCTTATCCGCTCGGCCAGATCGTCTTGTGCCTTGAAATGATCTTCGTAGATTGTCTGGAACAGGGCGTGCAGCGTACCAAACGCCATGCCCGTAACGTTCCAGTGAAAGTTCTGCGCCAGCATCGTGGTAACGGCGGTTTCGGCGACTGATTGGTTTAGGGCTTCAATAATTTGTGCAGTCGCGTCAGTTGAAAGGGTTTGTGCGGTCTGGGTCATCTTTGTCTCCTGCAACATGAATTAACACTGGCTGGCGTAACGCTCGCTTATCGTTTCAGACATAGCCCGACAAAGAGGTGCATCAAGAGAGGCCAATCACATTGTCGACTTGATCAAAACTCTCGACGACAGACCGCACCAAGAACACAAGATTTCTATGGGCGGATTTTGGAACCTGCGAATGGAGAAGAAAGGTGACACTTGGTGTGTCCCCGGCTTTTAAAGCGCGCGCGAGCGCCAAAAGCCAATTCTCGTCGAAAGATGTTTCCCGTTCACCGATCCGAAACATGACAGGGCGTCGCCCAAGTGCTTGATCCAGGCAACGCATCAGAACTTCGCAAGCGGCTTTGGCTGCGATGTGCCGGTTACCTGACAGAACGGCGCATGCCCCAAATAAATCGACGTATCTTTTTGAACGCGCATCTCGGGCAGCATTTCGCAGATGGTCAAGAAGCGGCGGCACACCCATTTGATTGTCAGCCGAGAAAGCTGTGCCACTATCTAGCTTGCGCCGTTCAGCAGTCATAAATCAGATAACCTTTATATTTTTGGGGCTGTCAGGTGTCAGGTCGGTGCGATATTACGCTGCTTTGTTCTCATCCAACACGGTGTTT
>DRFG01000129.1 GCA_011050655.1 Roseobacter sp. | reverse complement strand
GCGAAAAGCTTGTCACGGCCAAAGCGACTGCGACCGAGGGGAGGAGCTTCTTGAGTAAATGGCGCATACTGGGGGACCTCCGTGAGAGGAGTTCAGCATACATACGATAATATACTATCGCAACGCAAAATATAAAGCCGCATAAGGAAGTTTATGTTATTTCTTCTCCGGCTAATGCCGACCTTCGCTTATGCTTGGTAAAGGTGCACATCGCGGGACAATGCCGTCATTCGTTTTTCATATTTCGCTGACGCAGCACGGCTTCGCGCATGCGGCAGGTTTGTCGCTGCGTTGCAGCTCAAGTTGCCAATGCGGTCATTCAATCTGGCTAAATGTCACAAAGTCCAAACTCCACCTTCGCTGTCTCTTCGCAGCATGTTTTCGAAAACAGTAAGGCGCACAACAACTTGAAGCACCTACAACAATCACACCAGTCCCGTAAATAATGACGGGATCTTTATCCATGGTTTACCGACGATCTTGAAGCGATTCCTCGACGGTCCAATTGTTGCGCTCTTGATCTAAAGATTTCACGATTTCGAAGCTCTAGTGACCAGATTGTTTGGCTACGAGATTCTCGCGCAGCGATAAACCTCCAAGGCTAGAATAATCCGTTTGCGGGGTTCTAAGAGTAGGACGGAATATTGACTTTCACCGCCCCTTCTCGCCGCCGACATGTGTTTGCCGCATGCTTGGCCGGACGCGGCCCTTCCACGCCTCAAAATGGGTGCAAAACCAAGTGTAGCCAAACCCGTTGGGATGCTGCGCACGATATTCCTGCCACAGCAGCATGCGGGTCACGCTGCGCCGACGCAGATCTTTATCAATCACCGCCCAATCCGGCACCGGGCGGTCTGGGTCAGATACATCTGACGCGTTTGGAAACAGCAACAGCTCGAGGCTGTCGTCATCCAGACCTTCCGGCAGTGGCCACGCCAACCCAGCATCACGTGCGCGGCGCAGATAGGTCCCAACACTTCCTTTCCCAAGCCCCAGCGAGGCGGCAATCGCACGCTCGCTCAGCCCTTGGGCAAATCTCAATCTCAATACGTCCCGAATACGGCGCATGGTCAAACGTCCTGTCGGCATCCCAATCCTCCTGTTCTTCAGGAGGTGGAGTAACTGCAGTTCGTTGGCCAGTCCTGCCCATGATCGCGTGAAATCACTGCCCGCGATCGCGTGAAACAGGTGCCCGCCTTCCCATGAAATCGCTGCCCACGATCAGCTGAAATCAGCGCCCGCCATCATGCGAAACGCGCAGCACGTACAAGCGCGTGGGTCGAGCAGGCTTTCCGGTCCCATTGAACCGTCCGGCGCAATGCGACGTGCGCGGACCTGCATGGCATTCTCATAGCTGTCCTCTGCGGCTTGATTATCGTATGCACGACCATCTAGCCAAAGAGCTGTCAAACCAGCGCTATCATCAGGGATTAGCGACACGAAACCATGTTCACGCTTTGATCGGTCATCGTGGGGTATGATTGGCGTTGTCCAGTTCAAACCCTCATCGAAGGAGAAAGCGATCTTTACGTCGTATTGATAGCTGCCCGGCCCATTCAATTCCAACCAATGCGCTGCAAGCGTCCCATCGCTAAGCCCAACGACTGACGGAAAGTCGGCCCAGTTCACAAACAGTGTCTCAGATTGATGAATTGTACGCGCCTCCGTCCAAGAGGTGCCATCGAACAGGGCCATCCGAACGGCGTTGTTACCTTCGGTCCAACTCATCACGATCCGACCATCGGGCAGTGTTGAAAGCGAGGGTTCACGTGCGTGATCCCCAACCGGTGCTGTAACCTGGACGGACCTGCGGGACACTTGCTGGATTACTGTAGCTTGTCTCTGAGAGCTTCGTAAGGGGTTTGCCCGTTGTGGGCACCGTGCGGTCTGGCGAAGTTGTAAAACCGTTCCCATTCGTCGAGTTTGGCCTCGAGATCGACGTCACCTTTGTAGCTGAGAAGTTGGTAAAATTCCTGCTGATCGGATCGGTGTGAGCGCTCGACTTTGCCGTTGAGCTGAGGCGTGCCGCGTTTGATGTAGGCGTGTCTGATGCCGAGGTCTTCGACATGCCAATGGAATTTGGCTTGGAACTCGTGGCCGTTATCTGTCCGAATTTCACGGATGCGAAACGGGAACTTTTGGATAATGTGATCAATGAAGTCGACCGCGCTTGCCTGCGTGTGTTTCTCATAAATCTTGAGAGCACGAACTCGGGTTGCGTCATCGATGGCAGTGAATTGAAATCGGCGCACTTTCTTGCCACTTTTTCCTTTGAAGGTCAGAAACTTAACATCCACTTGGATATGATGGCCGGGCACCTGCTTCTGATAGCGCTTGGTGTGTAGTTTACGCATTCGTGTGCCTCTGGGCAGCCGATTGAGGCCATTGCGCTTGAGGATGCGGTAGACCCCTGCATCCGAGATTTTGATGCTGTGGTACCGTGCCAAGTACCAGACGATCCTGATTGGCCCCAGATGATATTTGCGGCGCAGATACAGAACCTTGTCCACGATCTCCGGTGGCGTTTGATTGGCTGGGTTCTTTGGAATTGATTTGGCGTTCTTCAGACCAGCTTCGCCATGCTTTTGATACGCATCCCGCCATCTATAAAAGCTGGATCTTCCAATCCCAAAATACCGACACGCTTTGCGGGCATTGCCGATCCTCTCGGCATGCTGAAGCACTCTCAGTTTACGTTGGATGTCTCGTTCTTCGTTCGTCATGAAAACTTCCTCCACCCCAAATTGGGTAATTTACAGGAAGTGTCCCGAGAGTCCGTACATATCTACACGATGATGCGCAATCTGCATGTTGATGGGTGGCGGCAGGCGAAACGACGTCAGACGGAATCGCTTGAGACCATGACATCACCGCCCGCGATACCGCCGACCCAGGAAAACCATGTCGAGTTGAACCGGTTGTTGGCGCGCGTCATGTCTCTGCCCGACGATCAGCGTGTGGCTTTGATACTGGTCAGCGTTGAAGGCTTCACCTACCGAGAGGCCGCTCAGACGCTTGGCGTCCCAGAAGGCACGATCCTGAGCCGCGTAAGCCGGGCCCGCGCCGCTTTGCGCGGGGCAACGGCTGAGACGGCCCCAAGACTGAGGAGCGTGACATGACAAGCGCGCCGAAGGATATTCGTGAAGAGGATCTTGTCGCCTACGTGGACGACGCCTTGCCGCCTGATCGGAGAAAACAAGTCGAAGCCTATCTGAATGACACACCAGAAGCCGCCCGTCGGGTGGAAGCCGACATGGCCATCGCCCGCGATCTGCGCCATGCCTTTGCGGGGCTGGTTGCCGATCATCCGATGGCGACGCTGCCGGTTGCCGAACGGCGCAGGCACATGCCGTTGGCATGGGTTGCGTCAGTTGCGATGGCGCTGATGATAGGCGGTACGGCAGGTTGGGTCCTGCGCCCCGACACAGCCCCGCAGCCGATGTCGGGCCTTGTGGCCGAAGCCTTCGCCGCACATCGCACTTTCGTTGTCGAGGTCGCGCACCCGGTCGAGGTCGGGGCGGAGAACAAGGGCCATCTGGCCACTTGGCTGACCAATCGGCTGGATCGTCCGTTTGCTATCCCCGACCTGCGTGTCGTGGGTCTGTCGCTGGTCGGTGGGCGGCTCCTTCCCTCGCCCACCGAACCAGCGGCACAATTGATGTACGAAGACGGCAACGGTCAGCGCCTGACGCTCTATCTGCGACGCGGCAGCGAAGGCGATCCAAGTTTCCGATTTGCCGAAACGGCCACCGAGCAGGCGTTCTACTGGAGCGACACCGAGTTCGCCTACGCCCTGACCGGTGCTTTGCCGCGCGCGCGCCTTCTGGAAATCGCTCATTTGCTGCAGGCTCAGTTCGAGGATCCAGGCGCGCCAACCTGATCTCACGGAAGCGTGATCATAAATTCGGGAAGGGTTCTGGATGTCGGCGCGTCAGTCTTGTGAAGGCCGCCCGCAATCGGTGGAGGCCGATCCACGACCCTGACAGGAGATACCATGCGACTGACAACGCTTTTCACCACCACAATCCTTGCCGCCGCCCCGGCATTCGCCGACACCGCAGCCGACCGCCGCGGTGATACCGCGTTCAACGATCCATCTATCGAACACGCGCCGCAAGACGGCGTCGTAAAGCTTTACGGCGCGGGTGGTCCGCACACGGCATTCCGCAAGGTCGCAGCCGTCTTTGAAGAGCAGACGGGAACCTCCGTCGAAGTGATCGCGGGCCCGGAATCGAAATGGACCGCAGACGCCCAGGCCGACGCCGACATTCTTTGGGGCACATCCGAGCAGTCGATGACAGCCTTCCTGCTGACCTACACGGCCTTCGATCCCGCGAAAGTCGAGCCGATCTACCTGCGGCCGACCGTGATCGCAGTGAAGGCCGGCAACCCGCTGAACATTGATGACTTCGATGACCTTCTGGCCGACGGGGTGCGGGTTGTCGTGACCGAGGGCGCAGGGGTCTACAACACCTCCGGCACTGGCACATGGGAAGACGTAGCGGGCCGTTTGGGGAGCCTCGATGACATCTCCGACCTGCGACGCAATATCGTGGCCTATGCGCTTGGATCGGGTGCCTCCTATGGGGTCATCTCAAACGGTGATGCCGACGCTTGGATCACCTGGCCCAATTGGCCGATCACAAAGGACGACCTCGACATGGTCGAACTGTCTGCGGATCGTGTGATCTACCGCGACGTGAATGTCGTGCTTTCGCCCGATGCCGATCCGGAGGCGCAAGCCTTCCTTGACTTCCTCATCACGGATGAAGCGCAGGAACTCATGGCAACCGAAGGCTGGCAGCGATAGTGCGGTTGATCCGACAACTTTCGCAACATGCGGAATAAACCAACATGATTGGACGTTTTGTCTTTAGGCCCCGCTGCTTAGCCGGGGCCTAAAGGACTTTCGGAACATGAGTTGCTTGATGACACAGCCCTGATTGCCCGGTGACGCCGAACGGACTTCAGTCCTCCCCGCAAGGCCGAACACCGGTTCACGGTCTGCGCCCTGTTCCTGACCCGGAAGTTTTATTTTCGTGAGCTTTTCGCCATCGGAGCGGCGACCGTCTGAGCTGTCGCAGCGGCGTGTTTCTCAGATATAGAAATAGGACGGTACCAGCGTCGAAGTCGCTGCTGCCGTGGTTCAGCTATCTGGAAGTCGCGCGATGGCGGGCATCTATTTCCGGACAAACCGCGTTGCCGTGCGGTTTCTCAATTACGTGGCGCCGACTGCGCTGACACGGCACCTGACCGCATCCATCGATCTTGATCCGTCGCAACGTTCTGACCCTGCCCCTCGGTTGAATACAACATACGGGTCTTCCCAGGGACTTTCGGCGGTGGTTATTCTTGTATTGCGCGACGGCTCCTACGCTTTTCCATCCGACAACCCTGCCGGTTATAGCTCTGATCTGTTGGCGCAGCCTCCGGGAGCCGTGCGCCCCCCATATCCAACTGACTGAGCATCGGAACTGCACGACCCCAATTACCAAAATGGGTTATCCGGCAAGCAGAGCGACCGCACAAGCGGGCACCGTCCTTTGGCCAGCCGACCCGGCCACGTGCATCCACTTATTTGGAGCTTCGCGAATATTTTTTCGTTCCGCGGGAATAAAATGCACCCTCAACACGTTAGTTACGCATGGAGCTGCTGCATACCGTGGAGTGCAAATGCTTCGAACCACGGGAGGAAAGACATGAAAATCATAGAAAAAGTAAAGCGTCGGCATTTCCTGATAGGATCAGCGGGCACGATGGTGGCTGCTGCAGTCGGGGCACCGGGGATGGCGCAATCAGACGGGGAGCCGTTGCCAGATTACGTCGCATGGAAAGACGCCGAGGACATGATCGTCCATTCCAAGCAGACGCTTGAGACGAAGCGCGCCGCGCAAGGTTCGGAGCTGATCACGCCCAGTACCGAGCTTTACATACGCAATAACCTGCCCGCCCCACCCGACGAGATCGTCGCAGATCGCGATGCCTGGGAGGTCGAGATCGACGGGGTCGCGAACCCGGGTAAGATGACTGTGGGCGAGATGAAGACGCTCGCGGTCGAAACCGTGGTTTGTGTGCTGCAATGCTCGGGCAACGGGCGCGCTTTTTTCGATCATGAAACCAGCGGCTCGCAGTGGTCGGTTGGTGCTGCGGGCAACGTGGTGTGGACCGGCGTGCCGGTGCGCGCCGTGATTGACGCGATGGGCGGCGCGAATGCGGGCGCCGTGTTCCTGACCGGTACAGGTGGCGAAGAGATCCCCGAAGGTCTTCCACCCGAGACGATCCAGGTCGAACGGTCGGTTCCAAAGGTCGCGATGGATCAGGCTATCCTGGCGTGGGAGATGAACGGTGAGCCTTTGCCACTCGCCCATGGAGGCCCCCTGCGGCTGGTGATTCCGGGGTATTATGGCGTGAACAACGTCAAGTATCTCAAACGTCTGGCAATGACGGCCGAGGAATCGCCCAATAAAATCCAGCAAACCGGCTATCGCGTGCGCTCCGTGGGGGTAAAGGGCGATCCCTCTCAGCCGTCGATGTACGAGATGGCCGTCAAATCCTGGATCACCGGCCCTCTGATGGATGCGGCGACCGGCAAGGTGCAGGTCCACGGCGTCGCCATGGGCGGTGTCAGCGGTCTGGACAAGATCGAGGTGTCCACCGACGGGGGGCAAAACTGGGCAGAAGCGCAGTTCCTTGGCCCGGACCTTGGCCCCTATGCATGGCGGCCATTCGTGCTGATCACGGAGCTGTCCGAAGGCACACATATGCTGGCGAGCCGTGCCACCAACGAAGCAGGCGATACCCAACCCGAGATTTTTCCGCCCAACGAACGGGGTTATGGCAATAACGGCTGGCGCGCCCATGCCGTCGACGTGACCGTCAGCTGAGCTGACTGACCGGCGGCATCCTCTGCCACCGGTTTGACAACAAAAAAACCGGAGACATGAACATGACCACCCGAACGACGCCACGACTCGGCGGCGCAGTTTTTCTTGCCTTGATGGCCGGTGCTGCGAGCGCCGAGGCTGATCTGGATGCGGGCCGTAAGATATTCACTGAAACCGCGCAACCCGCCTGCGCCCTTTGCCACGCGCTGAAAGATGTGGGTTCGGAGGCCGAGATCGGCCCCAACCTTGATGAATTCAAACCGACAGTCGATCAGGTGCGCGCAGCCGTGACCAGTGGAATCGGAGTCATGCCAGCCTTTTCGGAAACGCTGACCAAGGAAGAAATCGAAACGGTTTCGAAATACGTGGCCCAGGTCACGGGAGGGTCGGAGACTGCAACCGGCACAGATGCCGCTACTGAAGCGACAGATTCCGCAGATGCGGAGGAGGTTGAAACTCCCGGCGCTGAGATCCTTGCGCAGGGCGACCCGGCTGCCGGCGAAAAGACGTTCAGGAAATGCAAGGCTTGCCATACGGTAGACGAAGGTGGGTCCAATCGTGTCGGTCCCAACCTTTATGGTATCGTCGGGGCACCCGTGGCAACGGTCGACGGCTTTCGCTATTCCGACGCGCTGGTTGAATACGGGGGCGATTGGACACCTGATCGGCTTGCCGCGTTTCTTGCAAATCCCCGGAAAGAAGTGCGTGGCACCAAGATGGGGTTCAGTGGCCTGCGCAAGGCGCAGGATCAGGCCGATGTCATTGCCTATCTTGACAGCTTGACGGACACCGCAAAAACCAACTGACCTAGCCGACGCAGGACCGTGCCGTCCGGGTTGCCTCCGAAAGCGACGCCATCACGCTTTCGGAAACACGTTCGCGGGTTTCAAGCATCAGATAACTGGCGATGGCATCGAACCGCGTGCGGTCCATCCCTGTCGCGACAACTATATGACGAAGGTGATCCCCGGACAGCCAGGTTGCGATCTGCTGACCGGGTGTGTCGTTGCCCTCTGGGGAAACGAACGCGCCGCGAAAATAGGTCAACCTGCATCCATTCTGACCCGCGTAATGCATGACTTCGCCGTTGTCCGATGTGCGGAAGGCAACAGCCGTCAGGTTTGCGACGGACAGGTCGGGTACGCCCACCGCACCGCCTGTCGCGGCGGGCCGCAGATCGGCGGTTTCGACGTCATACATCTCAGCGGCCAGTTCAGCGTGAATGTCAAAAGCTGTCGGGGTGGCAACAAAAGCGGGTCCGAATACCACAGCCAAGGCAATTCCCGCAGCGACAGCACCGCCCGCCAGCCAGCGCCGGGGGTGCCAGCTACTATTTGCGGCACTAGTTTCCGGCATAGATTCCGAATGCACGAGGTCCGGTCGCAAGGCCGCCAAGCTGACGGACACGTTCCGCACGTCCTCAAGCGCTGCGGCAAGCGCGGGCTCGGATGCAGGCCGCCCCTCGAATGCGCGCATGTCGGCCGCGCACAACTCACCATCGTGGTAAGCGTTGACCTGTTCCCAGTCCTTGTCGTTCAGTTCATTCATGTCTTCCGCGTCACTTCCTGCTTTGCCGTTTCGGCCCCATCGACGATTTCCAGCAACGCCTTGCGGGCACGGCTGATCCGGCTCATCACCGTTCCGTTCGGCACATCCATCACTTTCGCCGCCTCGGCGTACTTCAACCCCATGATATCAACGAGGCACAGAACCTCGCGGGTCTCGGGCGGCAGTTTCTTAAAGGCCAGCCGGATCAACACATCCCGCGCGGTGTCCGACGCACCCGCTTCATTGGATAGACGTTTTTCGGCCGCGAAATATTCCCGACGCACGCGCCTTTTTCTCAGCTCATCGTAATGCAGGTTGCGAATGACACGGAACATCCAGGGCCGTAGTTCCCCGATCGGGTCTGGCCTCCCACCTGATCGCAGCCCCCGTTCCACAGCATCCTGAACAAGATCTTCAGCCTCGTCGCGGGAATGGCAAATGGCTATCGCATAGGCCCGAAGTTCAGGCAATAGGATTTCAATGGAGGTCAGCTGCGCCATGACGAACCGTACCGCGTTTGCAGGTGGGGTCAAAGCAAACAAGGAGCGCTGGAAAAGTCCGGTCAGAGCTTGAAATAAATTCATACCGTCGCATATGCGAATGTATGAAGGTAAAGCAGATGCAAGAAAACGCGGACAAGGCTGAGGCGCTGCTCAAGGCGATGGCTGTGACCTTTACCACAATCTGGCGCAATTTCTTCAGCGGTAAGTGGCGTGCTGGGGGAGATATCTGGAAGAGAAGTAGAGCAGACGTTCGGGCGTGATGCCGCGAAAGTCTGGTCTGGTGCAGGTTTCTCGGACGCACTGCGCGACGTTTGAGTAGCGCGTGGCGTTGCCTGGCGTCGGAGAAGCGCTCAAGCGGGAAATCGCGGGGTTGGGCATGGTGGGGCGTTTGTTGCTATGGGGATTTGGGCGGTGGGCTTGCTTT